>JADLHE010000388.1 GCA_020848965.1 Saprospiraceae bacterium | reverse complement strand
GATGTTTTAGGACATGCTGAGAGTTTTATCCCTGTACCTGCACAAGCTTGGTAAAGATGGGCTCCTGCCTTATCGTAAATGTCAAATCTCGCCCAACCTTTTCCTTTAGATGCAGGGCTTTTCGGAAAAATATCAGGGTTAGAACCTCTATTATACTTTACATCTTGGTGTTTCTTCAAATCAAACAAAAGTGAAATGTAGCAGAAGAATTCAAATACATAACTGTCTTCTGAGTCTTTGTCAATATGCCCAAAAGCACAACCCGAACCAGTCCATGTGCTAACCGCTCCAAGCTTTTGACCGTAGTCGTTTATCTTGTCCAACAAATCTTGTCTCATGGCTTAAAAATTGAATTGAATGGGTAATTGTCTATTTCTGAAAAGCCTATTGAATGTCCTTTCATTTTCTCGTGATTGTTGTATTTCACCTTCGAGTTCAACGAGCAAACTCTGTTGGTTTCCTAGCACTTGATTTTGACTTATTTTCAACACATGGCTGGCTATCCTTTCTGTTTTTCGAGGTTGAAACCTTGTTGCAGCCAAATCCTCTGCCGAATCAGCGAACCCAATTTGTTCTAATGTTTCCTCATCTACCAAATCTTGCAGCATATCATAGGTCTGTGTGAGCCATTCAACATGTTGAAAAAGGTTGTTTTCAAGATAAGCTTTCAAGAACCTGAAAGCTTCCAAGTATTCAGCAGGATTGAAAAATAACTCTGGTTTTTCA
Source organism: Saprospiraceae bacterium (assembly GCA_020848965.1). Taxonomy (GTDB): domain Bacteria; phylum Bacteroidota; class Bacteroidia; order Chitinophagales; family Saprospiraceae; genus UBA6168. The sequence continues at coordinate 3,135 of JADLHE010000388.1, read as the reverse complement.
TCAATCAAGGTCCTGAAAAAATTTAGGCGATGGTCTTTGTGAAGAGAGTTGACAAGCTTTCCAAAAACAGTCCGTGACACAAACAATTCTCCATTTGTTATCGCCTTGAATTCCTCCATCTCTATGTGAGCGTACTTCCTTCTAAAGTGCCAAATCGGGTCTTTGAATCTGTTTATCCTTGTAAGGGTATAACTGAAATCGTCCAACTTATTCGGTTGGTTGATTACCTCGAAATTGCCAATGGTTATCAACATATATCTTGTTCCGTCCTCATCCTGTTTGTCCCGACCTTCTACTTCCAAGATTTCACAAGAGTGCGTAAAGACCCATTCCCCCTCTTTGAGAACAAGTAGTATTACATCATCACCCTCCTTACCTCCGAAATTCCGTTTCTGGGTCAATTCAAAAACCCATTTCTCCTCCCCATTGAGGATGGGACGGATGTCATTAAGACTTTCTATTTTAAATATCCAAGCCATATCATTCGATTTTTTATAGTTTTATATCCTCAAAACAACCTCCCCTGCCTCCCCCCAATCTCAAACAACCGCCCCTGCTCCCCCGGTAAATACTCTCTCGGCTCATCGCCGTTCCCGCTTTCTTCTTCCGGTGCGGCTTTCGGCTTGGCCTTCCTCCCCTTCTCATGCAGCCCCTGCTTCACCTCCTCCGCATACACCTCATGGTTCAGCAGCAGCAGGCGCTTGAGCACTTCCTTTCTGGCATCGGGGTGGATGGTGAAGCGGGTGCGGTCGTTTTCGGGGAGATAGTCCACTTCGTGGAAATCGTGGCGGAGCGCAATGGCCTTGCCCCATTTGGCACTGTCTTCGTGCCAGCCGTAGGCTTCCAGCACGGCTTCGTCCATTTGCACATGGAGGTGGCGCAGTTGCAGGATGCGCTCCACGGCTTCCCCGAAGGGGATGGTGCCGGGCGTCTTTTCTAAATGCTTCCAGAGGTAGGCGGTATCCTTGCCCGCTGCCTTCTCCACCTCCCCTGCCGACTGCCATTTGCCAACCATTAGCTGCTGGTTGTGAAACTGGTTGTACGTCTTCGTAAGCCCCAACTGCACGGCAAGCATGAGCTGGCGGCGGTGCTCGTGGTAGCGGGAGCCGATGGCTTCGAGTTTGGCTTCAATAGGTTTTGGAAGGTTTTGGGGGAATGGGAAAGTTTCAAAGCAATCAGAAGGGGCATATCTTCTATCTCCTTTCATTGTTGAAGAATATTGCCATGCCCAAAACTCATGGATTACGCTTTGTAAACATGAAAAAGAAGAAAATTTCGAATACGCAAAAACTATTGTTGCATCTGAGAAAACACGACCTTTTTGCACAAAATCAAAGGAGTGTGTTTTAGTAACTCTCGTATGCACTAATACCCTATCCAATAACTCAATAGTTCGATATAACGCTGGGCGCTTTTCTCCATAATGCCAATACCGTTCAGGCATAGGGTCTCGAACAGCAAAAGTTCCAAAAATGTCATTTCCATTTTCATCCTTTTTCCATCGTTGTCGTTCGGGCTTAACCTTTTCTTCCACAATTTTAAAAACATCAAAATAGTCAAGTCCAACAGGCGACTTATAATCTGGTGGTGCAATCGCCTCGAATTTCCCATTTCGAAAATGGGTTCGGATATCGTCCCTGCGGTCTCTGTCCAAGCCCTTCCATTCCTCTTCGGAATACCTTCTGATGGGCCAATCAAAGAAATTGATGACCCAGCGGCTGGGGCTTTGGTCTGGTGAAGAATTAAGGTCTTCGCCGTTGAGGTACGGGAACAGCACATCTTCATTGTCGGGATTTTGGGCAATGAGGCGTTGGGCTTCTTCGGGTTCCATGATAAAGCCCATGCCAAGCACGTATGAGCCGATAAAGCTCTTGCCTTGGTTTTGATGCAAAGCATGAGGATTGCCAAGCGGTTCAGCGTCATCCAAATAAGGAGTAATTTGAGCAACGCTTTTTTGGTCTAGCGTTGCTTTCGACAGCCAAGCTCCTTTGAAGATAGTAACCAAAGCTACTTCAACTGCTGCCAATCCAGGCCAGCGCATCGAGCGAACGGCATGATTGATAGTGCCGTTTTCTTGTAAAATAACTTCCAAACCGCCCTCCCGTGTGCTGCCTTGGGCAATCGTATTGGTCGCTATCAAGGACTGAAAGCCATTCGGTTTTAGGATGGAAAAAATACGCCTGAAAAAATAGGCAACCAAATCAATAGCCCCCGCTGGAGCATAGGCAGTTTTGAGATATTCGAGGTATTCAATGCCGAAGGTGCTTCGCAATTTTTTATCCCCCAAAAACGGCGGATTCCCCAATACGCAATCAAACCCACCCCCGGCAAACACTTCCGGGAACTCCAAAAACCAATGGAAAAAGCGCCGCTCGGCTGCTACGCCTGTGGCTTTGGCGGTCTTTTGGGTCTGCCAGCCCCGGTAGCCTGCCAGCATTTGTCGGTACTCCCCATCGGTGAGCAGCAAGTCTTTGGAAGCGGCATTTTTTTCGATGAAAAACTGGGCAACTTGTGCGTCCGCCATGATTTTTTGCCAAGTATAGCCCTTGCCGTCTATGAAGCGGCGGTAGTTTTTTTCCTTGGTGGCAATCTCTTCAGGCGTGGTTTCGGGCAAGTGCAGGAATTGCTCGTATTCTTTCAGGGCTTCCTTGGCGTGGTTGTCGAGGGTCTTTTCAAAATCGGTCTGCAATTGCAGGTTTTGGACTTCCCGTTGCTTCCGCTCGTCCTTGTTCCGCTTCACTAGTGCTTTGGTGATGTCCTTGTCATCCTCCGGCAAGGTCTTGAAAGCCTCGTCGGGAATGCCCCGCTCCAGTTCCGACCGGAGCGCCAGCCCCACGATGGCGTCGCCGCATTTGATTTTATGGTCGAGGAAGTTGAGCGGCTGGCCGGGGTTGTGCGCTTCGAGCCAGAGCGCCACCTTGCAGAGTTCCACCGCCAGTGGGTTTTTGTCCACCCCATAGATGCAGTGGCGGATGGCATCCCGTACCGCCAGCCGCATGGCGGCGGGGTTGGGTTGGTCTTCGCCCGTGCGCACCCGTGCCAACGCCAACCCGATGCGGCGGGCAGCGGCGAGCAGTATATGTCCACTCCCGCAGGCGACATCGCAAACTTTGAGCGAGAGCAGCCCCTTTTCCG
>JADLHE010000387.1 GCA_020848965.1 Saprospiraceae bacterium | reverse complement strand
CAAAGGTCATCAGTGCATTCACCTCCGGGTGGAATTTCTTGACGTTGACGAAGTAATTGAACTTGTCACGGTAGTCGGGCGTGTAGGAAATGTACTGAACATCATCCCAGAATGCGGTGTCCCAAGTTAGTAGGAACTTGTTGACGCAGTTCATGCCCAATTTTTCAATGGCAGTTTGCTTGGCAGCGGGCAATGCCGGCGTGAACTGAATGCTGTTGTTCTTCAAGACGCCCAATGGCACCGTGACCAAGGCATAATCGGCTTCGCTCGCCGTACCATTGTGTGTCACTTTCACCTTTGCCGCTGAATAATCCACCTGAGTCACCCTTTCGTTGAGCTTTATATCCAAATCGGTGGCCAAGTAGTTGGCAATGGTATCGTAGCCGTTGGTGGAGATTTTTTCAATTCCGCCATACTCCTCGCCTTCATTTTAGAGCAGGGAGGACAATTTGTCCAAATCGCCCGTGTCGAAAGTGATATAGGTGGAAAGGAGGAACTTCCAAAGCCGGTCGTTGGCATGGTCTGGATAGTTGGCATTAAAAACGGACTCAAAACTTTGCGAAGCGCTGCCTTGGTTCATCATGGTATCGAGTATTTCATACAATTCTTCCTCGGCATCGTCATAGGCGCTGCTGCTGCGCAATATGCCGCCGACATCGTACGATTTTCGGCTTTCGTCCACCGTATGGAAGCTGGTCATACCAGCCTTGTTCGCCAAATCGGTAATGGGGTTGCCGTCAATGCCATGAATCCAACTTGCGCCCTCATCAAAGGCGATGCCCAAGCTCCTGTTGCTTCGCAATCGGCCACCCACCTTGTCTTGCGCCTCCAGTACCGTGACCGTAAAGCCCTTGTCCTTTAGTTTTTTGGCGGCTGCCAAACCGGAAATGCCCGCCCCGATGACGATGACGGACTTATCCACCTTCGTATCACTTTTATTGCAGGCAGTCAGTAAAGAAGGGGTCAGCAATAGCATTCCACCATGCTTGAGCGAGTTTGCGAGGAATTTTCGTCTTTCCATTTCTATATTTTAGTTTTTTTTGACGATGCGAAATTAAAATGTTTTTCTTCATCGCTCAAAAAACAAAGCGGCCTGGCTACCCCCGTAACCAGACCGCTTTGGCATGCTGTCTAACTATTTTTACGCACTATTTCGCCAGCAACTCCAGCAAATCCGCATCGTGGTGAAAGCCAATGCTGCATTTGTTGTCGAAAAACATGGTAGCGCCTTTCTCCACGGTGTATTTATCCCATTGTGGCAAGCCGGGGTGATTGGGGTTGCCGTTTTTGGCAAAGTTTATCCAAGCTTGGCTCACTTTATCGGCGAGGGCGTATGCTTCCTTGGTGCCGCCCGTCATCTCTTCGCAGCGGGCTATATTGTTGAAAACAAAAGGAAGCTCCATGCAGTGGACCGCCTTGTATTTGCCATCCAAAACGGGTGATTGCCAACTGAACAGGTAGGCATACACGGGCGCACCACCCGCAATGCTGGCCTTTGCCTTGGCTTGTGCCACTGCGCCCGGTCGGAAGATGGCGTCCACATCCATCAAGTCGGAAGGCTTAGTGTCGTTCGGGTAGGCTTTTTTGACGGCAGCTTTGTAGGCGCTGGCCTTGTCTTTTTGCTGCTTGTTGATGTATTCGTCCACTTGTTCGGCAGTCGCATTGGGCATGCCAGACATCAGCGAGGCCATGAACTCATTCTTCACGGTTCCAATCATCAAAGGGACGTCTTTGTAAAGTGCCACGGCTTTTGGGTCGGAGAACTGGTAGGGTAGGAAGCTGCCATCCATACTAGGGCCCCAACTCAGGCCAAACATCCCAAGGTTTTTGCCTTCCGCTTTCATCTCTTCGCCCACCGTGCGCAATGCCTTCATGCCAGCTTCGCTCAAGGTCGCAAATGGGATTTTTTGGATGCTGTCCACTTGGTTGGGCTGCAAGCCCAAATTCTTCAAGACGGCTGCGCCAATGCGTTGGGTTTCAGCCTTGGTGAGCATGTCCCGCAAGAAAGCGCCGCTTTGGTTGATGGCCTTGCTGAAAAGCCCTTTTGCCGTGGGCGTCATCATCAAGGTGTTCACTTTGGCGCCACCGCCCGATTGCCCGAAGATGGTCACGTTATTGGCGTCGCCACCGAAGTTCGAGATATTGTCACGCACCCATTCCAAGGCGGCCACCATGTCCAAAACACTCAGGTTTGCCGAGTTTTTGAATTGGTCGCCATAGGCCGATAAATCCAAAAAACCGAGGATGTTCAAGCGATGGTTGATGGAAACGACCACGACATCGCCTTTCTTGGCCAAGTTTTCGCCGTCATAGGAAGGCAGTTCTTGAGAAGACCCCGCCACATAGCCACCGCCGTGAATCCAGAACAGCACGGGGCGTTTCTTGCCGTCGTTGATGCCGGGCGTCCAGATGTTTAGCCGCAGGCAATCCTCGCTGGCATAGCCCCAATCATGGTGAAAAACAAACTCCGATTCATCCTGCACGCTGGTGGTCGGCGTCATGAGCGGAGCCACGGGGCCATAGGTCAAGGAACTGCGCACATCCGACCAAGGCTTTGGCTTTTGCGGAGCTTCGAAGCGCTTGGCCTCGGCGTAGGGGATACCTTTGTAGGTGTAAATGGCGTTGTGCGCATAGCCCCGAACCTTGCCAGAATTGGTGGACACCACGGCGAAGTTCTCTCCGGTTTGCAGCTGCGCAAAAAGCGGTGCGAAGGCCAGTAGCACCAATAGGCTCAATAAACTGCGTTTTTTCATGTTCTGTGCTTTAAATGATGGCCAAAGCTAGACCGCACAAATTATAAGAAGCCAAGAGAT
>JADLHE010000386.1 GCA_020848965.1 Saprospiraceae bacterium | reverse complement strand
TTATCCAAAACGCAAGCAGAAGCAGCGTCGTAGGCAGGGGTTGGGTAAGGGCAAGGCAGGCCATCGCATTGCGAAGCAGCTTCGAAAAAAGTAAAAAGGGAGGCAATCAATGCCGTGGCGGTAATACAGCGTTGTTTCATACAAACTAGGTTTGGCGGTATTCAAATAATTCGACCTCCAAACCTAGTTTTTCTCACCTGTTTGCTAGATAAAATGAGGCTTTTTGTATGAAATTGGGCAAAATGGGGCGATGCTCCTCGCCGCTCAATGCCGCACTACCCTACCCGATGCAATCAATGTCCCTGCGTCCTCAATTTTGAAAAAATACAGGCCTGGGGTCATGTTTTGCGCAGCAAAAACGAAGCCCGGCGCTGTGAAACCTTGTTGACGGACGAGCCGCCCCGTTGCATCCAAAACACTGAATGTCAATGGTTTGCCAGCGGGAACTCCTTTCAACGCCACCCTTAAACTGGCTTCGAATGGGTTCGGTGACACCTGCACCTGCACATCCCGAACGGTATGGTAAACATGACTGACTTCGATGAAATTCGAGTCAATGGTATGGAAGACCGTATTGGTCAACACAGGCTCATTGAAGTCGAAATAGATGGCCGCCGAGTTTTCGATGACCGAGCCGAGTGGCAAATCGGCACGTGGCCGAGCGGTGAAATGCACGAAGCCGTTAGAGCCAGCTTGGTTGGTGCTGCTGTCTGGCAGCAAGATGTCGTTGAAAGTGAATTTTAGCACCCCTTCCGAGTAGGTCTCAAACAGGTAAGGATGGCTGGCGGCGCCGGGACGAATGCTCGTTATGTCCAAAAAAGAAGAGAGCGTGTCCCGGACGACGACCGTAAAAGCGGTGTCCGTACCCGTGTTTTGAAAACGTATTAGGTATTGCAATTCGGTGCCGGGTAAGATTTGGTGTTCATTACCGTAGCCGATGGGGAAACCTTGCTTGTCGTTGGGGTCGTAGCTGCCGATGTTCTCGGTGCAATCAATATCGAGGAAGGGCGGCTCATCGCCGAGCGGGAACTGGTTGACGAAGCCCGTGCTGAAGTTTGGCCCACAGCCCTCTACTGCCACAATGGGCAGGGCAGCCACCGGGTGGTACGGTTCCTGTTGTAGTTCCAGTCGCCATGTAGAGCCATTGGCCGGCACGACCAATTCAAAGGATTCATCGGGGCCGAGTGCGGGGCTTGGAGGGTCTTCGAGGTACATTACCGCATCTTCAATCACCACATAATCAAGGGGGACAGACTGGGCAGAGCCTTCATTTGTGATGGTAAAACGGAGCGAATCCCCATCGCAAACAGCCACCACCCGCAAGCTGGCACCCGACCACAAGGGGTCATTTGCTACGCAACTGCTGTCAGGGTAAATATGAGCCTCGGTGCAATGCGTCTGGCCTAGCACAGCATTGCAACTGACCGTTGCATTGATATTGAAGCTGCCGCAATCGCCGGGGTTGAGGTTGCCGAGGTCGAAACGGTAAAGGTTGTTGCCAAGGTCGGCATGGGCGATGGAGGCCGAGTTGAAAGTCAAGAAATCATCGAGGTCAACGGTCACATAGGCATCCGTGGCAGGTTCCACGCCTTGGTTGCAGTAATTGACGAAATAGTTGCTGGGGAAGCAGCGGCGCAGCAATGGAGTGGTGATGTCCACGACCATTTCGGGGCAGCCGGGCAGTTTTTTCAGTAAGAAGTCCACGGTGGCCTCGTCGTCGGGGTTGGGCAGGTTGACGGAGAAGCCGTTGCCGCAAGGCTCCCAAAACGCATTGGGTTGCAGTATGCTGACGGTGTAGCTGCCGGGGTCAACGGGCATTAGGTAGTTGCCGTTTATGTCTGTTGTTGCGTAGAAGGTATCGAGGCCGATGGCTTGGATGAGCCAGCCAGAAAGCGGTGTGTCGGTGGCATTGGGCAGGCAGTCGCCGTTGAGGTTTTGAAGGGCGTTGCCGGAGATGGTGGCACAATTGCCCTGAAATGGAATGGTCACAAATATGCTATCGAACCAAGTGCAGTTCCCTTGTTCATTCGTGATTGACAAATAGAACCACCCTGTTTCGGTTATGGAAATGGTGGTCAAATCCGAAATGGCCAATCCTTGGTCATCCGACCACAGCAATTCATAGCCTGATGGGTCGGGTACATTCAAAGAAACTGTCGCTTGAACGGGTTGGCAACCATTCTCCTCAACACTGATAGTATGGGGCAAATCCGGTACAATTAGTTTTACAAGGGTATCGCTCACGCAAGTGCCAGCCTGATTTTCGACCCAGATTTTAACCTGTCTTGGTTCATCGAACAGAACTTGATAAGCATAAATTGGCTCGTTGTAAGAAGTTTCTTGGAATAAGGGGAGCCCTTCTATATCAATGAAAATATTGTAGAAAAGCATGTCAGGTAGTGGACGGCCAGTCACAAGGTGTAGATAAATGGGAGAGCTATGGCAAATGACATCCGGAACAATCAAGGACAAGTTTATTTCATCATAAACGGTATCGCAATCTGTCAGAACGCACCCGTTGATGGTGTCAACAGCAGTGAAGCAATAAGTGCCAGCTTGGTCAACTTGGATACTTATAGAGTCAGTTGGACTGACAATATTTCCATTTGGGGTCGCCCAAGAAAGTACCAAGCCTTCATAATCCGAGGGGATTGCGTTTTCCAAACCAATAATGGTTGTACCGCCCCCGCACGGCAATGCGCTTGGGAATACACTTGGATAAATTAGGTCGGGTGTGGTCAGGTACTCTGCCGTACTCGAAGCAGTGCAGCCATTTATGAGGTTGGTGACGACGAGCGTGTAGGCGTCT
>JADLHE010000385.1 GCA_020848965.1 Saprospiraceae bacterium | reverse complement strand
GTTCATAAACTTCATTTTGAAAAGAACTGCCAAATAGCCAAAATCCCCTTTCACAAGGCAATTCAACTGGCGACAACAACCATGATATTCCATCCTCTTTTTGCTTGACGTGCCATGCGATTATGCCTTTTGTGAATTCTTCATTTCGTATGCCTTTGAACATAAACGGCGGTATCCAAATCAGCCCAATTGCTCCGTCTCCATACCATCCAGCTTCCACGAACTTTGCTTTGGCAATTTCCAAATACGGTTCAACATCAACCACGTAGTCTGCCGGGTCTTGGATGAAATGGAGGTTGTCTATCCATTCATACATCACTACCCGAAAGTCATTGAGCGCTTTTGGCGGATAGGTTATTAGCTGGTTTTTGTCTATTGAAAAAGCCATTGGTAAATTGATTTGTTCTCAGGGAAATACCTATTTATAAGATTCGTTAGTCTGCCAAAAATGCAAAAATACTATCCTAACTTAACTCTCGCACTCTCTATCTTTGCGCCCCAAAACCCAACCCAACCCCAAAATCCCCGTACACCTAACCAAAATCAATTTTCATTCCTCATGGCAAAAGACTTTCTAGCAAAACTCCACCTCCAAGCCCAAAACCCTGGCACCAGCACCGGACAAACCTCGCATTCCAGCAGCGATTACCTCGAATCCTATAGCCCGGTGGACGGCCAGTTCATCGGCAGCGTGAGCCAGACTACCCGTGAACAGTACGAGGCGGTGATGGCCAAGGCGCAGGAGGCATTCCTCGTTTGGCGGGAAATGCCAGCGCCCAAGCGGGGCGAAATCGTGCGGCAGTACGGCGAAGAACTGCGCAAATACAAGGAGCCGCTCGGCCAACTCGTGAGCTACGAAATGGGCAAAAGCCTGCAAGAGGGCCTCGGCGAGGTGCAGGAAATGATAGACATCTGCGATTTTGCGGTCGGCCTCAGCCGCCAACTTTACGGACTCACCATGCACTCGGAGCGCCCCAACCACCGCATGTACGAGCAGTGGCACCCGCTTGGCGTGGTCGGCATCATCTCTGCGTTCAACTTCCCCGTTGCCGTTTGGTCGTGGAACTCCATGCTGGCGCTCGTCTGTGGCGACGTTTGCATCTGGAAGCCATCGGAGAAGGTGCCCCTCTGCGGCGTGGCCTGCCAGAACATTTTCCACAAGGTTTTGAAGGCCAACAACGTGCCCGAAGGCGTCGTCTGCCTCATCAACGGCGACTACAAAGTAGGCGAATGGATGACGCAGGACACCCGTGTGCCGCTCATCAGCGCTACGGGCAGCACCCGCATGGGCAAGATTGTGGGACAAACAGTGGCGGGCCGCCTCGGTCGCAGCCTGCTCGAACTCGGCGGCAACAACGCCATCATCGTCACCCCCAGCGCCGACCTCGACGTGGTGCTCATCGGCGCATTGTTCGGGGCCGTGGGCACGGCGGGCCAGCGCTGCACCACCACCCGCAGGCTCATCGTACACGAGAGCCAGTTCGAGGAGGTGAAACAGAAAATGAGCAAAGCTTACGGCCAGCTCCGCATCGGTGACCCGCTCGACCAGCACAACCACGTCGGCCCGCTGATTGACAAAACGGCGGTGAACGCTTACCTCAGCGCCATCGAGCAGTGCAAGCAACAAGGAGGCAATTTCATCGTGGAAGGCGGCGTGCTAGATGGCCCCGGCTACGAAAGCGGCTGCTATGTGAAGCCGTGCATTGCGGAAGCGAACAACGATATGGCCATTGTGCAGCACGAGACCTTTGCGCCGATTCTTTACCTGTTGAAATACAAGGACTTGGACGAAGCCATCGCCATCCAGAACGGTGTTCCGCAAGGGCTTAGCTCCGCAATTATGACGAATGATTTGCGGGAAGCCGAGAAATTCCTCAGCGTGGCGGGTTCCGACTGCGGCATCGCCAACGTGAACATCGGCACGAGCGGTGCGGAAATCGGCGGGGCCTTCGGAGGCGAAAAGGAAACGGGCGGCGGGCGTGAGTCCGGCTCCGATTCTTGGAAAGCCTACATGCGCCGCCAAACGAACACCATCAATTACAGCAAGACAGTGCCATTGGCGCAGGGTATCAAGTTTGATTTTTGATACTAGATGCTATTTGATACTGGATACTGACTGCCTGACGGCAATCAGGGATAGCCGGGGCGTGGGGACATGCTCCGGCTATTTGCGTATTATGGAAAAACGCACGGCAGCCCGCCGATTTGCGAAGCAATAAGTCAAGGCAGCTTTCCCACCATTTTTCTATTTTCGCCGCTTACTGTATAACCACATGGCTGTTTTTTGCCGGACTGCTTTCCTAATGTTGTTAACTTTCGTAAAGCTGTCCGGAAAAAAACAGCCGTGTAGAAGTATAGCTTCTCTGTTTTGCTGTTTGCCGTGCAACAATGAAACAAGGAAGCCATTCAACAATGAGTCAATGAAAATAATCTGCATAGGCCGCAACTACGCCGACCACGCCAAGGAACTCAACAACCCTGTGCCCGTGGGCAAGCCCGTGGTGTTCATGAAGCCGCCATCGGCGCTGCTGGTGAACGAGAAGCCGTTCTACTACCCCGATTTCACCAAAGACCTGCACTACGAATGCGAGGTGGTACTGAAAATTTGCAAGAATGGCAAGGCCGTACAGCCGGAATTTGCCGATACTTACTACGAGGAAGTGGCGCTAGGCATTGACTTCACGGCCCGTGACGTGCAAGAGGAACTCAAGAAAAAAGGCCATCCATGGGAAATCGCCAAGGGCTTCGACAACTCGGCGGTGTTGGGCAAATTCATCCCGTTACACCGGGTGAACAGCGGCGGCAATATCGAGTTCTTGCTGCGCAAAAACGGCCAGACCGTGCAGCACGGCAATACCCGTGACGTGCTGTTCTCCTTCAACCAAATCATCTGCTATGTGTCGCAATATTTCAAGCTGTTGCAGGGCGACCTCATCTATACGGGCACGCCCGCCGGAGTCGGTCCGGTGCAGATTGGCGACCTGCTGGAAGGCTTCATGAAGACAGTGGATGGGAAAGAGGAGCAGTTGCTGAGTTGCGAAGTGAAGTAAAAAAAAGCTCGCCTTTATTTGCGCCGCAACACCGCCCTTTGCATGGCTGAAGCTGGGTAGGTTTTTACGGGTGGTATCTCCTCTGCTTCGAATTTTTGATTGCCAGTGGTGCTCACGGGCGTCGAACTGCCCGACACGATTTCCCAATGTAGCTCCTCCCCTATCAGTTCCGTGGTGGTGAAAAGCAGGGTACCTTCCACCTCGAACCACTGAATCAGCTTGCCATTAAGGTAGTAAGCCTCCATTTTGATGCTGTTCTTTTCATCAATCATAAAAAGCCCTTTGGTAGCATCCACCACAACGAGTTCGTAGGGGCGGGCGCCCGTCACTTTGTCCTCGCCATAGACGATTTCGTAGGTGTAGGTGATGGGCAGGGTGTCCTTCGGCTGAATGTGCAGTTCCATCGGGAGTTCCTGCACCTTGCCCGTGCCGGTGTAGATTTCGAGCTTACCGCTCCAATTTCCGACCCAAGACGCTGGAAATTCCTTTTGGCTAAAGGCTGTAAAGGCAGAAAAGAAGGACAGTAAGTAAAAGATGACTTTCATTTAATGGTACATTTGCCAGTCAGTTACGAAAACACTGTGCCAGACTCTGCCCTTTGTTTTTTCTGTTCAAAATCCAAACAGAATCGGCAAAGGACATCGTTTTGCGCAGCAACAAAACACGTAATTTTTCAATGAAAAAACTGGTTTTATTCGTCCTAATCACCCTTGCCGCCGCAGGCAGCCAAGCGCAATCCTATTTCCAGCAGCAGGTCAATTACCGCATCAATGTCACATTGGACGACGTGAAGCACACGGTCTCCGGCGACATCATCATCGAGTACCAAAACAATTCGCCCGTGGCCCTCGACTCCATTTGGATGCACCTCTGGGGCAATGCCTTCAAGAACACGGAAACCGAGTACGCCAAGCAGGAGCTGCGCAATGGCGATGCGAAGTTCTATTTTTCCAGCGAGGATGAAAAAGGCTATTACACCGGCCTCGATTTCTCCGTCTATGGCCAAAAAGTGACCTGGGCTTTCGATAAAAAGAACCCCGACATCGCTGTGCTGGTGCTGCCGCAACCATTGCCGAGCGGCAGCAAAGCCTTGATTAAAACGCCTTTCACGCTGAAAATACCAGCCTCGTGGAGCCGCCTCGGCCATGTGGGCACCTCCTACCAAATGACGCAGTGGTACCCCAAGCCCGCCGTTTTTGACAAGAATGGCTGGCACCCGATGCCTTACCTCGACATGGGCGAGTTCTACTCCGAATTCGGCAATTTCGACGTGACCATCACGCTGCCCGAAAACTATGTGGTGGGCGCTTCCGGCGTATTACAAACGGAGAGCGAGCAAAAGTTTTTGGAACAAAAAGTGGCTGAAACACAGGGTTTTATAAAAAATGGGTTCCCAAAAGGCGAGGAGTTTCCGCCTTCGGCGACGACGATGAAAACCATCCACTACATCGCCGAGCGGGTGCACGATTTTGCTTGGTTCGCCGACAAGCGGTTCCATGTGGTGAAAGACGAGGCCGTGCTGCCCAGCGGCAAGAAAATACCAACCTGGGGTATGTTCACCAATGCCGAATCCGATATTTGGACAAAAGGCGCCGAGTACGTACGCCGGGCCGTTGAATTTTACTCCCAGCACGTGGGCGAGTACCCTTGGCCACAGGCCACCGCCGTACACAGCGCACTGAGCGCCGGGGGCGGCATGGAGTACCCCATGATTACGGTCATCGGCAACAGCGGCTCGGCCCGCAGCCTCGACGATGTGATCACCCACGAGGTCGGCCACAACTGGTTCTACGGGATTTTTGCCACAAACGAGCGTGACCACGCCTGGATGGACGAGGGCATCAACAGCTATTACGAGCACCGCTACATGAAGCAGTACTATGGCTCACGGGTGAATTTCGGGCTGCCCAAGTTCATGACCAAGCATATTGATGGCGATGTGTATGAAACGGGCATTCAACTCCAATGCCGCCGCCGCATGGACCAAGCCCCTGCCGCCCATTCCAACGATTTTTCCCAGACGAACTACGGCCTGATGGTCTATATGAAAACGGCATCGGCCATGCACCATTTGGAGGAATACCTTGGCACGGAGCGCTTTGACAAGGTGATGAAGTCCTATTTCAACAAATGGGGCTTCAAGCACCCGCAGCCGGAGGACTTGAAGGCGCATTTTGAGCAGGAGACGGGCAAAAACCTCGACTGGTTTTTCAAGGGCTATATCGGCTCGATTGACCAGATGGACTATTGTGTAGCAAAAATCAGCGGCGACGCCACGAATGGCTACAAGCTCGTGGTGAAAAACAAGGGCGAACTGGCAGCGCCGTTCCCCATCGTGGCTTACCAAGATTCTGTTGCGGTGCAAACAAAATGGTACGAAGGCTTTTCGGGCGAACAGGAACTGGATTTCCCCGCCACCGATTGCGACCGATTGGTATTGGACGGCGAGCATGTCACGCTCGAAGTTTACCGAAAAAACAATACCGTCAAAACGAGCGGTGTGCTGAAGCGGATGGAGCCGTTGCAAGCCCGTTTTTTGGCGGGGGCCGTGCCGGAAAACAGTCGCCGCACCACGCTGAACCTCATGCCAGTAATTGCTAGCAACAAATACGATGGTACGATGCTTGGCCTCGCCATCCACAACGGCATTTTGCCCGCCCGCCGTTTTCAGTTCCAATGGACGCCGCTGTACGGCTTCGAATCAAAAGACCTAGTGGGCACGGCCAATATGCAGTACAATATTTTCCCTAAGTCGGAGAAAATCAAGCAGTTGAGCATTGGATTGCGGTCGAAGGCGTTCAATTACACCTACGGTGAATATGGCTTTGAGGGCGGGGCTTATGAGGAGTTTCAATACCGAACCATCGTGCCCTTCGTGCGGGTGGAACTGATGCGGTCACCGAACAGCAAGTTTTACCAGGTACTGCAATTTCGAAGCATACTTGCACAGGAGCAGGAGTTTGATTATAGTAAACCACAAGGCAGCCCGTTTGAACCACCAGCGAAAAAGTGGGCCGACAGGACGATGCAGGAAATTTCGTGGGAACTGGGAGACCGCCGTGTGCTCAACCCTTACAGTCTCAAGGTAGCACTCGAACAGGGCAATTTCGACGATTTGACACGGGAGGGCGAAATAGCTTATTACTTGAAATCGTCGGTAGAGGCCAATTTTGCCATCACCTACGAGCACAAACGCAATATCTACATCCGATTATTTGCTGGTGGCTTCTTGCAAAACGACTATCGTAAAAGGGGAAATTTCGCCCCCAGCGCCTTCAACCTGACGGGCGAGGGCTACAACGACTACCGCTATGATGAATACTATTTTGGGCGCACGGAATACGACAATATTTGGGCGCAGCAAATCAGCATCCGTGATGGCGGCATGAAAGTCCCCGTCGGTGGGCCATACAACGAGGGCCGCAGCAACAACTTCCTGCTGGCTGCCAACTTCAAGGCAGACTTGCCCAAAGACCTCCCGCTGAAATTGCCACTGAAACCCTATTTCGACATTGGCTATTTTGACGATTCACGACCGTTTCAGCGTGATCTAAGCTTATCAGACCAGATTTGGTGGCAAGGCGGCTTTGCCTTGGAGTTTGGTAAAGGGGTATTTGGCATTTACATCCCCCTCGTGAACTCCACAACGCTACGTGGTACCGACGATTTGCCCGGCCTATATGACCAAAGCGGGCGTGACAAATGGTACGAGCGCATTGCATTCACCTTTGACTTGAACAGGCTCAATCCTTGGAATTTGATGGACAAGATTCAGTTTTGAATATTTGCAGTGGGCCTTCGGCCCACTGCAAATATTAACAATGTTCGTTTTCGGCGGCTCTGCCGCCGAAAACGAAAACTAATTTTTCATGCCTCGCCAACTCGCCTTCAAAATCATCTCTATCCTGCTCGGCACTTTGCTGGCCTTATTGCTGGTGGAGGTCGGCTACCGGGTCATCCATTTCGTCAACTATGTTGATTTTAAAAAAGTGGTGGCCAAGCAACAGCCACCCGTGGTGAAGCCGGGGGAAGAATTGGATTTGGGCGAGTTCATTCAGCTATCGCCGCATCGGCGCATTATCTACGAATTGGTGCCTTCCTCGAAATTCATGTTTAAAGGAAAACCCGTGGAAGTGAGCGCACAGGGCTTTCGGGACAAGGAATACCCGACCGAAAAACCCAAACAGGCCAAGCGCCTCATCGGCCTCGGCGATTCGGTGATGTTCGGATGGGGGGTGGACGAGCCGGACTGCTATTTGACCCAACTGGAAAACAGCTTGAACGAGGAGCAGGATTCCATTTTATACGAGGTCATCAACACGGGCGTACCGGGCTACAACACGGCGATGGAAGTAGCCACCTTGGAGCAAAAATTCAAGCTGGACGAGGTGGATTTGGTCATCATCAATTATATCGGCAATGACTGCGACCTGCCCAATTTCATCCATAAAAAGCCCAAATACCTGACGCTGAAAAAGTCGTTCATTTTGATGCGTTTTTTCCAAAATGATGAACTAAACGCACCGCTGGAGGGCGCTCCCATGAACCACCTTGGCTCCGGCTATGTCAACAAACAAGACCTAGTGCCCTCCGAATATAGCGATATGGTGGACGTGCCGGGCTACCTCAAGGCCATGCAACGATTGAAAGAACTGCAAACAGCGCACGGTTTTCAGGTTATCGTATTGGCCACCAACCCCGATGCCCCCACAATGGACTATGTGCAGCTTGCCTGCGATAGTTTTGGCCTTGATTTATTGGATGTTTACCCGATTTGGAAGGAATACAAAAAGGCCAATCCCACGGCAGTTTGGGAGCAATCGGCTGAGGATACGCACCCCTCGCCAGCGGCGCATAAGCTGATTGCCACAGCATTGCGGCAGCGAGTCTATGAGTTGTTTACATCAGAAAATTAAAAAATACGCATGGATAACAGCTATACTCCAAAAGGCACCCTTTGGTATTGGCGGATACCGCAATTGGCGGTTGGCGGCTCGGTGCTTGCTTTTGCCGCCATATTCATCTTGGGCGGCTTCCATGAAGAAAGCACACGACAGGCCATCCGGTTGTCGGCAAAAATAGCTGCGGTGCTATTCAGCATGGCCTTTTCCGCCTCAGCGGTACATAAATTGTTGTCCAATTCATTTTCATTTTGGTGGAAAATGAACCGGAAGTTCTTCGGTATTTCCTTCGCCATCGTCCACCTCATGCACTTGGGATTTTTGCTGCTCTTGCAGCAATGTTTCCACCCCGTTTTCACTTTGGCAAAGTCAAGTTCGTTGGTGGCGGGCGGGATGGCCTACCTCTTCGCCGTGGTGATGCTGCTTACATCCTTCCCCTATTTTTCAAATAAGCTCTCTCCGAAACAATGGAAGCTGCTGCACAGCTTGGGCGGCTGGTGGATTTGGGCGATTTTTATGAACAGCTATGCGAAAAGGGCTTTGCAGGAGGCGGAATATGTGCCTTGGGCAATGCTTTTATCCAGTGTGCTTTTACTGCGAATAGTTGCCAAATTCAAGTCTGTACGAGATGGGGCTGCTTGAAAAACGGACATGCAATAAACTTGAATGAAAGTTACAGGCTTGCTATCAATTTCTTGGCTTGCGCCAACACCTGTTTTTTCAAGTCCGGCATGATGGCTTCAATCGCTGGCGTCAGCGTCACTTGTTGCTGTTGCAGGCTTTCGATGGAAACGGCGAAAAGGTAAATCTTGGGCAATCGCCCCATGAACAACATGGCCTCGATAACGTCTTTCATGCCAATGTCGTGGGTGCTCATAGCCTTGGGAAAATCCTTGGAAAAGCGGGGTTCCAACATGCGGATGTGCCCGATTGGGTGGTCGTCCAGCGTGGCGTCAATCAGAATGACAGCTGGGTAGTGCTCAATAAAACTGGTCAGGTGGAAGCCGCCTGTGCCGCCGTCCATCACATCCACGCCAGGCGGAAGTGGCTCATTTTCAAGGCGTTGTGCAAAATGCACCCCAACACCTTCATCGCCCATGAGGTAGTTTCCGATGCCGAGGATGAGTAGTTTTTTCAATGTGTGGCCTTCTTTTTCTCTTTGTCAAAAACCTCTTCTTCGATGAACTTCCAGCCGCCGCCCATCGAGGAAATCTCGCCCCGGCCCTCTACGTAGTCATGGTAGAAAACGAGGTAAACGTGCACCATTGCGAAGATGATGAAGAACCACATGGCTGCATGGTGCCAGTTGCGAAGCCCGAAATCACCGCCAAAAATACCGCCCACCCACACGAACATATCGGCAAACCACCAATCGCTCATGGAGGCGTACAGGCCGAAACCTGTGATGCACTGCACCAAGAAGGCAAGGAAAGTCAGGAAATAGATGAACCCCGCCAGCGCATTGTGCCCAACGGACAGGTGTTCTTTGTCCTTTTGCAGGAATATGTCAATCTTGATGACCTCCCACATTTCCGACCAGAACTTGCGGTTGGTGGGGATGAAGTTCTTCCAATCCGCATACTTGTTGCCCACGAAGCCCCAGTACAACCGGAACAGGAAATTGAAAAAGAACAGGTACGCCGCCACAAAATGGATGAAGCGAATCCACCCAAAAAGGTACTGGTCGGATGCCTCTGCATTGGACAGGAAGGCAGGTGGACTGCCAATCAGGTAGCCCGTTGCGCAGAGCGCAACAATGACGAGTGCGTTCAGCCAGTGGTAAAACCGCACGGGCAGTTCCCATACGAATACCCGGCGGAGTTTGTGGGTTGCGGTATGCGTTGCCATATTGATATGGTCCTATTTTTTATTTATTTTGATATAAGATATTAGATGTACGATATAAGATTTTAGATTTTCCGCACTCCCAGAAAGCCTATGGTTGCCAGACTTATGATTCTGTGCGATTCGACTATTAACTCAAAAAATCGTCAATTGCTAAATCGCCAATCAAATCTAAAATCTCATATCGTACATCTTATATCTTATATCAAAACCACCAATTTTAAACCACCTTCACCTTACTAATATGCTTCCCTTCCTCGTCATAAACATGGACGGAGCAAGCCAAGCACGGGTCGAAGGAGTGGATGGTGCGCAGGATTTCCAGCGGCTGCTCGGGGTCGTGTACGGGCGTATCCATAAGGGCGGCCTCGTAGGCGGACTGCTTGCCGTTGGGGTCCCGTGGCGATGCGTTCCAAGTGGTCGGCACCACGAGCTGGTAGTTCTTGATTTTCTGGTCTTCGATGACAATCCAGTGGGCCAATGCGCCACGGGGAGCCTCGGAGTAACCAACGCCCTGACAGGTTTTGTCCCACTTGGCCGGGTTGAACATCTCCATATTGGCCATGCGGGTGTCGCCGTTTTTCAGGTTGTTGATGAGTTGGTCGTAGAACTCCAAGCCCCATTGCGCCACGAGGATGCTTTCGAGGCCACGGGCTGCCGTGCGGCCCAGCGTCGAGAACAGCGCCGTTACTGGTACTTTCAGCTTCGCCAAAGTGCTGTCCACCACCTCTTTGAAGTCCTCCCGACCACGGGCGTAGCCGATGAGCACCCTCGCCAGCGGGCCTACTTCCACAGCGTTGCCTTTCCAACGTGGCGTTTTCAGGAAGCTGTACCGTTCCTCCACATTGAGGTGGTCGTAAGGCGGTTTCGGGCCTGTGTACTTGATTTTCGATTCGCCCTTCCAAGGGTGCAAACCTGCCTTCTCGTCGCCGCCCTCGTACTCGTACCAAGAGCGGTGGATGAACTCCTGCACCTCGCTGTCGTCCCGCACGTCCACCTCCATGATATTGCTCAGGTCTTTGTTCAAAATCACGCCCGCTGGGAATTTCATGCTGGATTTGTCGGCGAAGCCATTGGTCGGCAAATCGCCATAGCTCATGTAGCTGCCGAGGCCGCCGCCGATGGCGCCCCAATCGAGATAATAAGGCGCAACGGCCAGCAAATCAGGGATATAAACCTGCTCGATGAACTCTTTCGCATCCTGCAAAAGCTGGTGTACATAGGCCAAGCGCTCGGCGTTGATGCCGCTCACGTCGTCGAGGCCGATGGCACAGGCCATGCCGCCCACAAGGAAGTTCGGGTGCGGGTTCTTGCCGCCGAAAATGGCGTGGATTTTTACCACTTCCTTCTGCCATTCAAGGGCTTCGAGGTAGTGGGCTACGCCAATGAGGTTTACTTCTGGCGGTAATTTATAAGCCGGGTGGCCCCAATAGCCGTTGGCGAAAATGCCCAACTGACCGCTCTCCACAAACTTGGTCAGCCGTTTTTGCAAATCGGAAAAATAGCCCGGCGAGCTTTTCGGCCAGTTGGAAATGCTCTGCGCAATCTCCGAAGTCTTCTTCGGGTCAGCCTTTAGCGCCGACACCACGTCCACCCAGTCGAGGGCGTGAAGGTGGTAGAAGTGTACCACGTGGTCGTGCATTTGCTGGGCACAGTACATGATATTGCGCACCAGTTCCGCATTCGGCGGGATGGTAACCCCGATGGCATCTTCCACGGCCCGGCACGAGGCCAGCGAGTGCACCGAGGTGCAAACCCCGCAGACCCGACCCACAAAGGCCCAAGCGTCCCGTGGGTCACGCCCTTTAAGGATTTCCTCTAACAGCCGCACCATCGTGCCTGCGCTGTATGCGTCCGTGATTTTGCCGTTGTTGATTTCGGCCTCGATGCGAAGGTGGCCCTCAATGCGGGTGACGGGGTCCACTACGATGCGTTGTCCCATGGTTGATGTGCATTTTGGGAGGATTGAGAGATATGGCTCTGGCCTGCGTTGAATTTCTTGTGTGGTTTTTGATTTAAGATATAAGATTTAAGACGTAAGATTTAAGATTTTTCGCAACTCCAAAAAAGCCGTGGTTGTTGATTTCTAATCTGAATTTGAAATAAAATCAACCATCCAAAAATTATCCAATCGTCACTTAAATCTAAAATCTGACATCATATATCTTATATCTGAAATCAAATTCCACCCCTCTGCCAAGGCAGCTGCTTGCCCATCCTCCACATTTTTGTCAAAGTTCTTTTTCCGCGTCCTTGCCTTCTGCAATGACGTTATTTATGAGTTTGTTCTTCCTTAAATTGGTGGCAATGGCGTGTGCTGCAATGCCCACGGCCGTAGCGCCAGCGGCTACCATACCGATTTCGTCAGCGTTGCTCTCGATGCCAAAGCCGGGGAAATTGGCCATTTGGCGGTAAATTGGGCCATTGTCCCAGAAGTTCTCCTCGCTGCAACCAAAGCAGCCGTGGCCGGACTGGATGGGGTAGCTCGTGCCACCGTTCCACTTCGTCACGCCGCAAGCGTTGTAGGTCATTGGGCCTTTGCAGCCGACTTTGTAGAGGCAGTAGCCCTTCTGGGCGTTTTCATCGTCGAAAGTTTCGACGAAAAGGCCAGCATCGTAGAACGGGCGGCGGTAGCAGGTATCGTGTACCCGCTTGGAATAGAAGGCTTTCGGGCGACCGACCCGGTCAAGCTCTGGCAGCCTGCCAAAGGTTATCATGTGGATGATGACACCCGCCATGACCTCGCCAATCGGCGGGCAGCCCGGCACTTTGATGAGGGGCTTGCCATGTACCAATTTGTGAATTGGCGTAGCGGTCGTCGGATTCGGATGGGCGGCTTGCACGCAGCCATTACAGGCGCAACTGCCCCATGCAATGATGGCCTTAGCACCTTCGGCGGCCTCTTCCAACACCTGTATCGCCGATTTGCCGCCGATGCAGCAATACACGCCGTCGTCCTTGGTCGGCACGGAGCCTTCTACGCAGAGGATGTACTCGCCGTGGTAGTCCTTCATGGTCTTGGCCTTGGCGGCCTCGGCTTGGTGACCACTGGCGGCCATGAGGGTCTCCGTATAATCAAGCGAGATTTTATCCAAAAGGATGTCCGCCACGATGGGGTGCGAAGAGCGGATGAAGCTCTCGCTGCAACAGGTACACTCCTGGAAATGCAGCCAAATGACGGGGACCCGGCTGGTCTTTTGCAGCGCATTGGCGACTTGGGCGACGCCCGTTGCCTCCAAGCCCATATAGGCCCCGATGATGGAGCAGAACTTCATGAAGTCCCTGCGGGAATAGCCTTTTTGGCGGATTTCTTCGTAATAGGTAGGACGGCGGGTTGGCTTAGTCGTCATGTCTGTGCGATTTGGTTGTAAATTACAATGTTGGAATTTTCTTTCGCAAGAATGGGCGAATGTAGCCGCTCATTCTTTTAAACGTTGATGACATTTGTCATTTATCCTGCTTGACATTTATCATCCTTGCCCGCTTGCCGTTGCTTCTATCTTCGTCCGAATAATTTCACCAAAAAGAGCAACGACATGAAGAAATGGCTCCTACTCGTTCCGGCTTTCATGCCTTTTATTGCCTCTGCCCACGATGGTCACGGCATTTTTGATGCAAGCAATATCCTGCACTACATTACCACGCCCGAACATGCCCTGCCACTTGGCGGCGGCATCGTGCTGATGGGTTTGTTGATGAAAAAAAGGAGCAAGAAAACGGCGTAAAACTTGGCAAGGGAGCAAGCCCCCTTGGAATTCCCCTTTTTCCAAGGGGGCTTGCCCCCTTGCTTTCATATCGCACCATGCACGAACTTTCCATCATCTCCAGCATCGTCCAAATCGCAGCCGCCGAGGTAGAAAAGGCCGGGGCGCAGCGGGTCGAGTCCATCGAACTGGACATCGGCGAGCTGGCGGGCATCGAGTTCTCGGCGCTCGATTTTGCATGGGAAGTTGGCGTGAGCCAAACCGTGCTGGAAGGGGCCGAGCGGCACGTCCACCGCATCGGGGGGGAAGCGAGGTGCAGCGAGTGCGAAACGGTCTTCGAAATGCAAGCGCTGTACGACCCTTGCCCCAGTTGCGGGTCATATTTTAGTGAAATATTGAAAGGTAAAGAATTGATTGTCAAGGCGTTGACGGTCAGCCCCTGACCCCTAAAGGGGAACCCACAGAAGCAAATGAGTTGGAACTACAAAATGCTGGAGTTCTGACAAAAGAAATTCCGTGGGTTCCCCTTTAGGGGTCAGGGGCAAAAATCCACTTCTTATGTGCGGAATATGCGGCTGCGGCCAACCCAACGGCGCAGTAACCATCAGCAAAATAGACCTGAAAAAGGTCAATCTCGGAAAGGTCTCGCCAGTGGCCGACGGCCACCACCACGACCATGACCACCACCATGTTCATGCGCCTGCGGCGAAACAGGCACCGGGCAAGACCGTGCTGCAAATCGAGCAGGATATTTTAGGTAAAAACAACCTCTTGGCCGAGCGAAACAAAGGCTATTTCGAGGCAAAAAACATCCTCGCCCTGAACCTCGTCAGCTCGCCGGGCAGCGGCAAAACGGCGCTGTTAGAGCGGACACTGGCCGATTTAAAAAATGAAATCCCCTGCTACGTCATCGAGGGCGACCAACAGACCTCCAACGATGCCGACCGCATCGCTGCCACGGGTGCCGAGGTCGTGCAAATCAACACGGGCAAGGGCTGCCACCTCGAAGCCGATATGGTAAACGAGGCATTGCGCCAGCTAAAACCCACGGACG
>JADLHE010000384.1 GCA_020848965.1 Saprospiraceae bacterium | reverse complement strand
GTCAGTGGGCAGTGGGCAGTTGGCAGTCAGTCTTGGAGTCTTAAAGTTCATAAGTCTCTTGCCTGCACCTTAGCACTGACTAATCAACTGCGAACTGACTGCCCACTGCCAACTGTCGAACTGCCAACTTTTAATCAAAGCGGTTCTTCTTTGAAATTCTCAAACAGCATCACGCCCCGCTCATGGAAAAACTGGATTTCATGGGGCTGCAAAAGGCGGTCATCTTGATAGAGAATCATGAAATAACCAACGCTTTCGAGGCACCAGTCTTTTTCGACGGTAAAAAACCGGATAACATCGTCATGGTTCATCGTGCGGCGCACACGGGCTTCGTCTTCGCCTTGCAGTAGGTAATTTCGGGAAAATTCGGGATGCTCCTCAAAATCAATGTCCTGTTCCAGGCCCAACCAATTGCCGAGGCGATGGAAAAAATGCTCCGGCTTCATCAGCATTTCTGGCATGGCCAATTGCTTGGAGTTGATGAACAGCACGCTTTGCCGATAGGTATGCGACGACTTGCCCGTACTGATGGTGTACCTATAATCGAAAATATGGAAGCGGTCTTCCATCAACGGGCTGGTGTGGGTCAGAATATTGGAGATTTCATGCCGACCGCCTTTGCCCATCAGGTGGAAATCCCGCAGCAGGGCAATCATGCCATAATCGTCCTGCTCGCAAAACTCCATGCCCAATTGACCCGCAATCTGGCGAAGTTGTTCGGCCCTAGCGCCGTCGTTGAATTTGAACATACTGCGCTTATTGATTGACAATCAACAACTTACCATTGCCGACCTGCCTGTTGTTCCCATCCAAAACCTGATAGAAATAGGCTCCGCTGCCCAGCCCGTCTAACTGAACGGAGGTTTCCGCACCGCTCAGCTTGCTCCGCAAGACTATTTGCCCACGGGCATCCATCAAACGCAGTTAATAATTATCCGGGGCGAGGTTTTTCAATGAAAAAACGGCCCTATCCGCTGCTGGGTTGGGGGATACGGACACTTGTTGCGCAGCACCCAACACATCACCGACCGCATTGGGGATGCCGTTGTCTTTGTACTCGACGGACTGTGGGGTCTGGCCATCCGAACCAGCATTCACACTGGCTATGACTTCCTTTTCGGTATTGCTCATGAAAACATAGGTAACGACCGTGTCCTTGCCCAAACCTTCAGCAATGCCGCCGCCAGCGCCACCGAGAACGAGGTCGGTGATGTCCTGCCAGCCAAGGAAGGTGTGGATGTCCAAGCGGGTTTCCCGGTATTCGCTGCGTTTCTCCCGAAGCACGTCGTAAGTGCCGCCGGGAATGGAGAGGGAGCCATAGCTATCCACCAAATCAATGCGGGTAGCCACTCCACGGATGCGAATAGAGTCGGCCAAGCCAGCGAGTGGGCCAAGGCTATCGGCCAATGGGCCGAGGTCGGCCACGGAGAATGCAATATTCAAGCTCGACTCCGCTTGGTTGAAGTCAAAGAAGTTCATGGGCGACCTGCGCTCCGGCACGGGAGGCGTGAAGTGGAAAGCAGTTTGGACTGGCAATCCTCCGCCAGTGGGGTCGCTGCCATAGAAGCCAAGGTTGTAAAAGCCCGTGGCGTCAGCACTGTAATAAGTCTCGCTTTGCCCACCCGCCCCAATGGAGACGAGGGTTGCAGTCGGGAATTCGCCAAAAGCAGTACCGGTATTGGCTGCTTGGAAAACGGTTTCCGAATTAACATTGGGCGCAAGCGACGTGAAATCCCAAGTGGCAGGCCCGCCCGCAGGCGTGATGGCCACACCGCTTGGTGATAGGTCAGTGGCATACTTCAGGGTGTCACCCGCCGCTGGGAAAGTGGCGCTGGTGACGGTGATTTGGGCAAGAAGATTGGCGGCGAAGGCCAAGAAAGCAAAAACTGAGTACAACTTATTCATTTCCAGAGATTTAAGGAGATTGGGTGCGTCAAAAGTTGTGTAAAAATTTGATATTGCCCCGCAAGGCAAATCAAAGTTAGAACGTTTTTTTGGATAAAGGCCAAAGTTTGGCACAAAGCAAACAGAAGACAATTTGGTGAGTCAATTCTGTGGCTTATCTTTCGCAAAAGTTTCACTTAAAATTTTCGAACTATGGACCTGATTTACACCCTTATCATCGGCGCAGCCTCTGGCTGGTTGGCAGGCTTGCTGTTCAAAGGCGGCGGATTTGGCCTGCTGGGCAATATCATCATCGGCATCGTGGGCAGTTTTATCGGCTTTTGGTTGTTCGACAAACTGGACATCTCGTTGGGTACAGGCCTTGTCAGCACCATCCTGACCTCAGCGGCGGGCGCCATCGTGCTGCTCTTCGTGGCCGGGCTTTTTAGGGGCAATAAGTGACAATGAGGATAGCCGTAAACACCCGCTTTCTGCTAAAAAACAGGCTGGAAGGCATTGGTTTATACACCCATGAAGTGGTCAGGCGGCTCGTGGAGCAGCACCCTGAGCATGACTTCATTTTCTTTTTCGACCGCCCGTATGACCCCAGTTTTGTTTTTGGTAAAAACGTGAGGCCCATCGTGCTGTTCCCCCCGGCCCGGCATCCGCTGCTTTTCGTTTGGTGGTTCGAGTGGTCGGTCAGGCGAGCGTTGCGGCAGCACCGGGCGGATGTTTTCCTTTCGCCCGACAACTTCCTTTGCCTCGGCACCAAGGTGAAAACCGTGCTCGTGACGCACGACATCGCCCATGTGCATTTTCCGCAGCAGGTGCCACTCGCACACCGGCTTTACTACCGCTTTTTTGCCAAAAAATTCAACCAACGGGCAGACCGCATCGTGGCCGTGAGTGAGTACACGAAGGCCGACCTCGTGCAGCAGTACGGCATTGCGCCAGCGAAAATCAGCGTATCAGGCAACGGCTGCCGGGAGCTATTCCATCCATTGCAAAGCACTGAAAAACAGGCGGTTAGGAGAAAATTTACCGAAGGAAAACCCTATTTCTATTTCATCGGCGCCGTGCATCCCCGCAAGAACGTCCATCGCCTCATCGCCGCTTTCGACCAGTTCAAAAATGAGACGGGCTTGCCGCACCTCCTGCTCATTGCAGGGCGCTTCGCATGGCAGGCAGGCGAGGTGAAATCGGCCTACGAAGCCGCCAAGCACCGGGCCGACATCCGCTTTTTGGGTTTTGTTTCCGATGCCGATGCTGCGCAATTGATGGGCGCTGCCGAGGCCCTGGTCTATGTTTCGCTGTTCGAGGGTTTTGGCGTGCCCGTGCTGGAGGCCATGCACGCCGAGGTGCCCATCATTACTTCAAAAGTATCCTCCCTCCCCGAAGTGGCTGGGGACGCCGCCCTGCTCGTTGACCCAGAAAACACGGGGGAAATCGCCAAGGCCATGCGCCAAATCGCTACGGACGAATTGCTGCGCAACAAACTGGTGCAACTTGCCCGGTTGCAACGCAATAAATTCAGTTGGCAGCGGGCGGCGGACACGGTCTGGGAAAGCATTGTCGAGGCAACCAAAAACCAATAGCCGGGTGGTTCAACTTAGTGCCGGATTGATTGTTGAATCGTTTTAAAGTGATTAGGGTATATTTGCGCCCATTCACATTTCTATTTTGAAAAGAGGAGGATTTGAGGATTTGAGGATTCGAGGATTTGAAAGTGTGAGGATTTGAGGATTTGAGGATTTGAGGATTCGAGCAGGACGCTGTTCAAATCCTCAAATCTTCAAATCCTCGAATCCTCGTTAATCAAATCCTCGAATCCTCAAATCCCCAAATCCTCAGCCAACACTTACATGGCTGACATTATTCAGCTTCTTCCAGAATCTATCGCCAACCAGATTGCCGCCGGGGAGGTCGTGCAGCGGCCAGCTTCTGTTGTGAAGGAGCTGATGGAAAACGCTATTGATGCGGGCGCAAGGAGCATCAAACTCATTGTAAAAGATGCGGGGAAGGCACTTATCCAAGTGATTGACGACGGCGTTGGCATGTCTGAGACCGACGCCCGCATGTGCTTCGAGCGGCATGCCACCTCCAAAATCCGGGAGGCAAAAGACCTGTTCGCCATCCGCACGATGGGCTTTCGGGGCGAGGCGATGGCCTCCATCGCCGCCGTGGCGCAAGTGGAAATGCGCACCCGCCAGCACAGCCAAGAGCTGGGCACCCGCATTGCCATAGAGGCATCGAAAGTGACGGCGCAGGAGCCTTGCCAAGGCTCGCCCGGTACGAATCTTTCGGTGAAAAACCTGTTTTTCAACGTACCCGCCCGCCGTAATTTCCTGAAATCCAACCCCATCGAAATGCGGCATATCCTCGATGAGTTCCAGCGCATCGCACTGGCCAACGAGGACGTTTTCTTTTCGCTGCACAACAACGGCACGGAGGTTTTCCACCTGCCTCCCGGCAATTTGCGCCAGCGCATCGTGGGCATTTTCGGCAATAATTTCAACCCAAAACTGGTGCCCGTAAAGGAAGAAACCGACGTGATGACCGTGGGTGGCTTCATCGGCAAACCAGAATTTGCGAGGAAAACAAGGGGCGAGCAACTGTTTT
>JADLHE010000383.1 GCA_020848965.1 Saprospiraceae bacterium | reverse complement strand
GCCAAAACCACGGGTTCGGCGTGCGGGCTGACCAATTATTGGACCGCTCCGATATCGAGGTCACTCACATCAACCTCAACGACGATACGATAGAAGGAATCAAGGTGAAAAACAAGCAGGCATTCTCGGTGCAGTATCACCCGGAAGCTTCGCCAGGCCCACATGATTCCCGCTATCTTTTCAATAATTTCGTAAAAATGATTGCTGAGTCGAAGGGCGAGGCAGTTCCACAATTTGCTTAACAATTTGGTTGATTTGGGTTTATAAAGGTTGATAAAGGTTTATGGGACACCAGCTTTGTTGAAGATGCCTAAACTTTTATCAACCCACATCAACCTATATCAACCTTCATCAACCTTAAACATGAGTGCAATTTCAGACATCATTGCTAGGGAAATCCTCGATTCAAGGGGCAATCCTACAATTGAAGTGGAAGTGCTGACCGAAGAAGGCTATTTCGGCAGGGCCGCAGTACCATCGGGCGCATCCACTGGCAAGTACGAAGCTGTTGAACTTCGTGATGGCGACAAAGACCGCTATCTCGGCAAGGGCGTTCAACAGGCCGTTGAAAACGTTGAAGAAATCATCGCCGACCACTTGGTGGGAGAAGAGGTGACCGACCAACGTTACCTCGACCAACTGATGATTGACTTGGACGGCACCCCCAACAAGAGCAAGTTGGGCGCAAACGCAATTTTGGGCGTTTCCTTGGCCATCGCCAAAGCAGCTGCCGAAGAGTGTGGAATGCCGCTTTACCGCTACATCGGTGGCTCGAATGCACATATACTTCCTGTGCCAATGATGAACATCCTCAATGGTGGTGCTCATGCTGACAACGGCATTGATTTTCAGGAATTTATGATTTTGCCAGTTGGTGCCGACCGTTTTTCAGAGGCGCTCCGCATGGGCGTGGAAGTTTTCCATCACCTGAAGGGCGTGCTGAAAAGCAAGGGCTACTCAACCAACGTAGGCGATGAAGGTGGCTTTGCACCAAACATGAAATCCAATGTAGAGGCCATTGAAACGGTGCTTCAGGCTATCGAAAAAGCTGGTTTTGTACCCGGTGAAGACATCATGATTGCGATGGATGCCGCTTCCTCTGAGTTTTTTGACGAAGAAACTGGTGTTTACCATTTCAAAAAATCAACGGGAGATAAGCTCACACCAGCACAAATGGTGGACTTCTGGACAGATTGGAGCAAAAAATACCCAATTTTCTCCATAGAAGACGGTATGGCCGAAGATGATTGGGATGGCTGGTTGGCTTTGACCAAATCCATCGGCAAGCGCATCCAACTCGTTGGCGACGATTTGTTCGTGACCAACACTATCAAACTCCAGCAGGGCATTGACAAAGGCGTGGCCAATTCTATCTTGATAAAAGTGAATCAAATCGGTTCTTTGACCGAGACCATCAACGCTGTAAACCTCGCCACCCGCAATAGCTACACAAGCGTGATGAGCCACCGCTCAGGAGAAACGGAGGACACAACCATTGCCGACCTTGCGGTTGCTTTGAACACCGGACAAATCAAAACAGGCTCAGCGTCCCGTTCTGACCGGATCGCCAAATACAACCAACTCCTTCGCATTGAAGATGAATTGGGCGAAATGGCTTTCTATCCAGGTAAGTCATTGCTGACTCGATAATTGAGATGGCTGCACAATGCAGCTATTGAAATACGAACTAAAGCCCGGCCAATGGCCGGGCTTTCTTTTTTTGTACCTGTACCCCAGAACCTATGGAGAAAACACACGTAGAAGAAAGAAAGATAAATTATTTTTTACCATAAATGATTTTTTGGTATAATGTTTGAAATACTATTTGTCATGCACATGTTTAACAGTCAGTTTCTTACGAAATTATTTTTTTATAAATTTTTGTAAAAAACTGAAACCCAAAGCACCACCCATCACGTAAGAGTAAACCGAAAACACCCAGATGGGATTTGGAAAACAACCTTAACCGCAGCAGGATTACACAAGAAAAAAGGCTTCGACAACATCTTGATAAGGCTTTATTCTTTGTTTCTGGCGCTGCCCAATAACGGGGTCCCACGAACAGCATGACAAAGAAAATATCAATCATCATTTCAGCTTCGGCTGTTGTTGCACTTGCCTTTTTGGCCGTCATTCTTTATCAAGGCGGCTATATTACAGAATTAAAACAAACCATTAAGAGCAAAGACGAAAAGCTTGTGCTGGTCAGCCAAGAACTGGACGAAACGAAACAATTGTATGAATCTGTCCAGCAAGAACTGCAACTGTACAAAGACAGTGTGTCGTTTCTTCAAATGGAAAACCAGCAATTGCGGTCTAAAATTGATGAATTAAAAGGCACAATATCAAAGCTCAATAAAACCATACAAAAGCACGACGATAAAGTCGCTTCCCTTACTCAGCAAATCAATCGCTTAAAAGAAAGTGGTGACAAGTATGAGGCTCAGATTAAAGAATTTGAGCGCCAGAGGGACGAGCAACTCCGAAAAATGGAGGAAATTGATAGGGAGCGCATTGCCATGCAAGAACAGCAGCGCAAGCAAGAGGAATCAGAGAAGCGCAATGAACTGAAAATGAATGACTTGGGCAAAAAAATTGAAAGAAAGGAAATGGATTTGCCAGACCCTTCTCCAATCACTGCTCCTGCCCCAAACATCAATCAGTCGCCCGGCGAAGCTGAAACCAGCGAGGCCCCGAAAGTATCAACTGAACTGCAATCAGCGATAGTGCTGCGACAGCAGGAAAGATTGAGGAACATCGTTGAAAATACTTCGGTAAACTTCAAGGGCATTAGCCTTCGAAATAGGGATGGCGGTAATGAGTTGAAAAAAATCAAGTCCGATGATTGGCGCTATACTTTCATTGATTTTGACTTGAGCAATGCCGACGAAGAAGCCATCATGGACGAGCAATTTGTACTTCAATTGTATGACCTTGACAACAAATTGGTAGTGCCATACAACGAAAAAAACCAGGCATTCCCTAACAGCGAAATGGGTGCTATGGGGTACAAATTCAAATACGAAGGAAAACCGGTTTCAGTCCGGTACATCAATACGCAGCCGAAGGAAGGCAGCAACTACGAGCTTAGGCTCGTGTACCCCAAAAACGGGGTTGTTATCACGTTGGTTAACGGAACGAAGCGAATTGTGGAAGATGGAAAAGTTGCCGTAAACTGACCTACAAATTAGGAAAGCCTTTATCTCAATAGAAGTTGTTTTTGGGCAGTGGCTTTAGGGCTGCTGCCTTTTTTTATTTCTTCTTTTAAAGCACATCTTCAAGCATCATCGAGTTTTGGCTGCTAAGCCGAAAGAATCGGCAAAAAACCTACTTTTGCCGGATGCACCTTCAGCAGATTAAGCTTACCAATTTCAGGAATTACGAGTTCGAAACCGTGGAGTTTTCCGAACGGCTCAACCTAATATCGGGCTTGAATGGCATGGGCAAGACCAATCTGCTCGATGCCGTTTATTATTTGTGCATGAGCAAAAGCCATTTTCAAAGCACCGATAAGAACGTGGTGAGAAAAGGTGAAGGGTTCTTCCGTTTGGAAGGCCAGTTTTTTATCGAAAAATCGGAAAAAGTGGTGGCGAAGGTAATACCGGGCAAGCAGAAAACTTTTGAGCGAAACGATGCCCCTTACACCAGGCTTTCAGACCATGTTGGCTTCCTGCCAGTCGTTTTTCTTGCGCCCGACGATACCGCACTCGCCCTGGAAGGCAGCGAAGAACGCCGCCGGTTTATTGACAACACGCTGTGCCAACTCGACCCACTTTATTTGGATGCCTTGGTGAACTACAACCGCATCTTGGATAAGCGGAATGCTGCTTTGAAAAAATTTGGGGAGCAAGGCAGCTTCAATCCGATTTTATTGGAAACATACAACTCCCAGTTGGAGCCGACAGCCCTGCTTATTTACGAAAAACGCCACTGGTTCATTGGACAATTCCAGCCAGTGTTCAACATGTTTTACAAAAATATAAGCGATGAGGCAGAGCCTGTGGAATGTGAGTACCACTCACAGCTTGCAGGCAGTAATTTCATGGAGCTTTTGGAGAAGAGCGTGGAAAAAGACCGCTTTTTGGAGCGAACCACGGTGGGCATTCACAAAGACGACCTCGTTTTTTCAATGAAAAGCTTCCCGCTCAAACGCTTTGCCTCTCAGGGACAGTTGAAATCCTTCGTTTTGGCCATGAAACTGGCGCAAAATGAGTTGTTGCGGCAGCAAAAAAACAAAAAGCCGCTCTTGCTGCTCGATGATTTGTTCGACAAACTGGACGATAAAAGGGTGGCCCAATTGATTGAACTGCTCGTGAAGGGCGATTTTGGCCAAGTTTTCATCACCGATACCCACCCTGAACGGGCAGAGGACATGGCCAAACGTTTCGGTG
>JADLHE010000382.1 GCA_020848965.1 Saprospiraceae bacterium | reverse complement strand
TAGCCATAGCCATAGCCATAGCCATATCTATTTCTAGTTTTCATTCCATTGAAAACTATCCCTAGACTTTTAAGTTTTGAATTTTTGTACAGATCTTCAATTAATCTGAGACTCGTCTTTCTCGATTGTCCAGACCTAATTACAAAAATTGAGGTATCTATATACTTATTTAGAAGCAATGCATCAGCAACTAAGCCAACTGGTGGTGTATCGATTATAATTACTTCAAATCTTGATTGCAATATTTCCATCAGCTCATCCATCTTTTTGGACAAGATTAATTCAGATGGATTTGGAGGGACGGGTCCACTAGGAATAAAGTAGAGGTTGTCATTTATCTCAGTTTTGAAAATGACATCATCAATCCCCAAATCAGAGATTAGGAAGTTAGTAATACCCACATCTTCAGGCTTATCTACTAAATAGCTTTTTAATTTGGGCTTACGAAGGTCAAGTCCCAAAAGAATTGTTTTTTTACCTGATAGCGCAATGCTTACTCCTAAATTGACTGCTATGTATGTTTTACCCTCTCCACTCACACTGGATGTAATCAGAATTGTCTTACTTTTACCTGGGCCTAACATGAATTGAAGATTCGTCCTCAACAATCTAAACATCTCAGCACTGGCAGACTTGTCATTTTTACTTACGATAATCTGCTTTTCCTTTTTGTTTTGCATTATTGTACCAATGATAGGCGTGTCAATTTCATTTTCAATATCAGTTGGGTAGTAGAGTTTGTCATTTAATAAACTAATTACTGAAATGACAATAATTGGAATCCCCAAGCCTAGCATTAAGGCTATTAGGTATATTGTCGTTTTTTTCGGCTCTACTGGTTTTGCATTCACCATTGCAGCATCTAACACTCTTGCACTATTTGGTGTTACTGCCATTGATAATGCAGTTTCCTCTCTCTTTTGAAGCAAAAATAAATAGAGGCTTTCTTTTATGTTTTGTTGTCTATAAATTTCAAGAAATTCTCTTTCAAATTTCGGAATCGAATTAGTGAAGTTAGAAAGTTGATTTACTTTCTTTTCAAGTTGTAACTTGGTTAACTTTAGATTGTTTAATTCGTCTTGAATAGCTGAAACTATGTTTTGCCTTATATTATCAATTTGCGCTTCAATTGTTAGTAATTTGGGATTGTTGTTTGTACCAGACCTTGACAATCGCTCTTTTTCAATTAATAGGTCGTTAAATTTTTCAAAAAGTGTTGAGACTGATTGATTGTTAATTCCAATATTTGTAGGAATATAATTGAAATTCCCGGATGAACTTTTCATGTTTTCTTGTACTGCTAACAAAATTTCTATCTGTATTGCAATACTTGAAAGGTCTTTTTGATATTGCTCAGTATTTTCACTATAGCTTTTTGCCGTAGTTTCTATAGACATCGGAATCTTATTTTTCCTTTTAAAAGATTCTATGTCTTTTTCTACATCTCCAAGTTCTTGGGTAAGGAAGAACAATCTCCCCTCAATAAATTTCAATGTATTTGCACTTATTTTGTTTTTGTCTTCTATTGCAGCATTATTGTAAATCTCAATAAGTTTGTTTAAAATATCAACGGCCTTTTTTCCTATTGGGTCTATTAGACGCAATTCCAGAACATTTGAAAAATCTCCAACATTAACTACTATTATTTTTCTGGCTAAACTAGTTGCTAATGCCCTTGTATTAACTATGCTTATTATAATTTCTTGCTTGGGCTGCCATGGGATGCTTGTGTTAATTTTAAATCTGAAAAAACCAATATTATTTTGGAAGACCAAGTCCTGTGAAACATGAAAAATAGAATCTCCGTATTTCAAGTTCAAAGTATTGTCACTGTTAATAGATACTTTAAACTCAACTTTATTGTTGAGGCCAATATCAAATGAATCCACACTTATGGGGCTTTCCTTGTAGATTTCATTTTCTGTGATTCGACCAACTCCATAATATGATACATTTAATCCGAGTTCATCAACAACTTGTTCCATCATTGTCCTAGACTTTAGAATCTGAATTTCATTTTCCAAATTTACATCTGGATTTAAAATTCCTAATTCGCCTAGTAACTTTTCCTCAGAAATTCCACTTTTCTGTTTCTCACTTTTTATTAAAATCGTTGTTTTGGCTTCAAATTTAGGGATTGCATACCTAAGATATAAGTATGCTCCAGAAATGGTGAGAAATAAAAATAATATATTGATGTACAAGTATTGTAAAACATACTTGTCAATAAAATTTTTAACATCCAAGTTTTTGTCCTGTGAACTCATCTTTAGTCTAAATTAGTTTAAATTAATGGGGTTTTCCTAGCGAGCAATTGCAATTAACAGTGCCGCAAGAGATAGAGCACTTGTTATTATTGGCAAAATTTCTAAAACTGGGTCGGTTACTTTGGCAGTAGCCTCTTTAATCGGCTCAACCATTATAACATCATTTTGTTGTAAGTAAAAATATGGGGATTTGAATACATCTGGTGAGTGCAAGTTGACATAACCAAATTCTCTTTTTCCATTTTGTTCCCTAATGACTAAGATTTTTTCCCGATTACTATAGGGTGTTAAATCTCCTGCTTCACCAAGTGCTTGCAATATTGTAGCTTTCTCACCAACAACTTGTACCGTCCTAGGATTTCCAACTTCTCCGATAACTGTGTATCTAAAGTTTAGAAACCTCATCATAATAACTGGGTCTTTTAGATAGGGTTTTAACTTCTCTGCTATCATTAATTTAGCTTCTTCTACTGTTTGGTCGGCTAAGTTCATTTTTCCTAAAACTGGAAAATCTATATTGCCGTTAGAATCAACTAGATATCCTTGTAAGGTTGCATTTGAGCCTTGATTTCCGAAATTACCTACACTTGTAGATGGCAACAAATTAAAAGGCTCCGCCGTCTCTTGCTCCAGCGCCCTTACCAAAATAAACAGCACATCATCCGGCTGTATCTTGATGCGTAGTTGGTTGGTGATTTCATGGCCTTCCAATGGAACAAACTCGGTCTGGTTGCGGA
This sequence comes from Saprospiraceae bacterium, assembly GCA_020848965.1. Taxonomy (GTDB): domain Bacteria; phylum Bacteroidota; class Bacteroidia; order Chitinophagales; family Saprospiraceae; genus UBA6168. The sequence continues at coordinate 3,052 of JADLHE010000382.1, read as the reverse complement.
AGTACAGTAATTGTGGGTGCTTCACACAGCTATTGAATAGTCCCATCAGGATAAACAGTAGGACTATATGTGGGAATTTAGATTTTTTCATGTTAATTTCATTTAGAGGGACCAAGGCAAGCTTAGCTTTCATCCAAGTTGCCGTTTTAGGCAAATGGTTCTAGCACTTTTTCATTGGCTTGCCTACTCAGAAACCATGTTACGAAAGACTGGACACCTTGTTTTAAGGTAGTGGTGGGTTTGAACCCAAAATCATCTTCCAGCCTTTGCGTATCGGCAAAAGTGGAAACGACATCGCCAGCTTGCATGGGCATGAATTCTTTGATGGCGGTGATACCCAAGGCTTCCTCAATAGCGGCTATCATGTCCATGAGCGCTACTGGAGAATTATTGCCTATATTGTAAATTTGATAAGGTGCAAAAGAGGTGGAGGGGTCGGGCGATTGGCCAGACCAGCTAGCATTTCCAGAAGCTGGGCGTTCCAAGACCCTGGTGATTCCTTCGACGACATCGTCCACGTAGGTGAAATCCCTCGACATTTGGCCTTGGTTGAAAATTTGGATGGGTTTGCCTTCCAATATGGATTTTACAAACAAGGAATAGGACATATCTGGTCGGCCCCAAGGCCCATAGACCGTGAAGAAACGCAGGCCCGTGGTCGGCAATTTGAAGAGGTGGCTATAAGTGTGGGCCATCAATTCATTGCTTTTCTTGGTGGCAGCATACAGGGAAATCGGGTGGTCCACGTTGTCGCTGGTGGAGTAGGGCATTTTTTCATTCAAGCCATAGACGCTGGAACTGCTGGCATAGACCAAATGCTTGATTTGGTGGTGCCTGCACGCCTCCAGTATATTGAAAAACCCAACGATATTGCTTTGTATATAGGCATCGGGGTTTTTAAGGCTATACCTGACGCCAGCTTGAGCCGCCAAATGGCAGACCATGTCAAAATTCTTCTTGACAAACAGCCGTTCAAGATTGGCTGCGTCCTCGATGTTCAGCTGAATGAACTCGTAATTGGGGTGCAAATTGCTCCTGACGGGTTCGTTATAGGCCACTTTTTGGCCGTCAATTCCTGCGTTTTCAAGTCGGTTGAGCTTCAGCTTTACGTCGTAGTAATTGTTTAGGTTGTCCAGGCCCACTACTTCATGCCCCTCAGCCGCCAAGCGGTTGGCCAAGTGGAAGCCGATAAAACCTGCTGAACCTGTGATTAGGATTTTCATAGCCTAACCAAATGGGTGGGGTGAAAGCGGCAAATTTGCCAACTCGTGCGAATGAGCCTGCACCCCAATCGGAACCGTATTCCGTATGGCGTGTACCACTTCAATCGCTTTTTTAGCTTCGCCAAGGCTAAAGCCACCGCCATTCAATATATTTTGATAGCTGAGGGTGTGCAAATCAGTGAAACCGTCGCTGAACTCAATGGCCTGGCCATCCAATTCCAAAGAGCGGTAGGTGCGCCCACCCGATTCACGTACCGTTGCGGGCAAATTGGCTGCGTTGATGCTCAAGAACCATTTGATATTGGCCCGCTCCAATTGCAGGTAACCGCTTGCCCTGTCGTGGGTGTTGAGGTGTACCTCGTTTTGTTGAACCTCGCCAAATAGCCATGCCAGAATATCGAAGAAATGCACGCCGATATTGGTGGAAATGCCCCCGGATTTACTGGTGTCGCCTTTCCAACTGGTAAAATACCATTTGCCCCTTGCCGTGATATAGGTCATGGAAACTTCGTGCTTAGGGCCTATTGGTTCGGCGTCCAATTTTTGCTTCAAGGCAATAAAAACCGGGTGGTGCCTCAGCTGCAAAATACTGTAAACCTTGTGCTGTGTTTCTTTTTCCATCTCTTGCAATCCTTCGATGTTCCAAGGGTTCAAGGTGACGGGCTTTTCGCAGACAATATCAGCGCCCAGTCGCAGACCAAAGCGGATATGGGCATCGTGCAGGTAGTTCGGCGAGCAAACGCTGACAAAATCCAAGTGGGTGCCGCTGCGCTTCAATTTATCGAGGTGTCGATCGAATCGTTCAAACTCCGTGAAGAAGGCAGCGTCGGGGAAGTAATTGTCCAGCACCCCGACGGCATCGTGCTTGTCCAAGGCGGCTACCAAGTTGTTACCCGTTTCTTTGATGGCTTTCAAATGCCGGGGTGCAACAAATCCAGCGGCTCCTATCAAGACAAAATTTTTCATGCTCCTAGAACAGGGCCGACGGGCTGCACTTTATTGCCTTCCATGATTTGATAGACAATTTGGCTATGCGGGCAAACGGCCTTTCCTGTATGGTCGAAATGCAGGCGCTCGCCGTGGGCGCTTATCCAGCCGATTTGTTTGGCCGGATTTCCAACGACTAAGGAATAGGCTGGTACGTCCTTGGTCACAACTGCCCCTGCACCGATAAAAGCAAATTCGCCGATGGTATGGCCGCAAACGATGGTTGCATTGGCACCGATGGTAGCTCCTTTGCCTACCCAGGTTTTTAGGTACTCGCCCCGGCGGTTCACGGCACTGCGTGGATTGATGACATTCGTGAAAACCATGCTGGGGCCAAGGAAAACATCATCGTCGCAAATGACGCCCTCAGAAATGGAGACGTTGTTTTGAACCTTTACGTTGTCGCCCAAAATGACGCCGTTTGCTACGTACACGTTTTGCCTCAAATTGCATTGCTTGCCAATGACAACACCGGGCATGATATGACTGAAATGCCAGATAGCAGTGCCTTCGCCAATTTTGGCGCCTTCGTCAATGACCGCTGTTTCGTGGGCCTTATAGTTCAATTTCCAGGGCTTTTTGAAAAGTATCCGTGATGTAGTGAAGGGTGTCTTCCGCCATTTCCGTGTGGATGGGCAAGGATAGTACGCTTTTGCAAAGTTCCTCGGTAACGGGTAAATCCGCTTGGTCGCCCCAATACGGTTTAAATGCCGCTTGTTTATAGAGTGGCACGGGGTAGTAAATCATGCTAGGAATCCCATGTTCTGCCAAATGCGCAATAAGGGCAGCCCGTTTATCCGCTGGAACTTTCAAGGTATATTGATGGAAAACATGATTAGAAT
>JADLHE010000381.1 GCA_020848965.1 Saprospiraceae bacterium | reverse complement strand
CTTCGACAACGGCGTCATGGACCCATCTTTCGACATTGACGGCAGAAAGGAGGTCAACCTGCCCGAGTTCACCTTCATGGGTGGCATCTCCGCACTTTCTGACGGTAGCATTGTTGTAGCAACCAGCATTGGACAAAGCCAGGGCGGCAGCGAGTTCAATGTGCGCAAGTTCAAGAGCAATGGCAGTCTCGACCCTACTTTCGGCTTCAACGGTGAGACGGATATTAATCTGAACGAGTCTTGCTTGGCCACTGGCCTTGCTATTCAGTCGGACGGCAAAATCCTCGTGGGCGGCATGGCTGGCCTAGGGGACGGGGAAGATTATTCCATTGCCCGCCTCCATGCAAATGGCCTGCTCGACAACAGTTTCGGCAACAACGGCATCGCCAAGAACCTGGACAGCAGCGGCGACCACTGCGCCAACACACTAGCCCTGCAAGCAGATGGCAAATTGCTCATCGGTGGTTTTACGCCCTATGGCCTAGCCACCATGGCCCGCTATATTACCGCCTCCGCCAACGGTGCCAATGAAAACACAGTTTTTGTCTCCGAGCTTAGTGTTAGCCCCAACCCCGCAGTTGGCGCCACCACGATGGCCCGCTTCACACTTGCGGAAAACGCAACCGTACACCTTGAAATTTACGACATGGCTGGGCATTTAATGTCCATAACTTCCCGACAGCTTCAGAAAGGACCGCAGAATGAGCCAATATCGGTAGCCGACCTGCCTGCCGGAGTTTATATGCTGCATGTCCGTTCAATGGAATATTTTTCAACGAAAGCTTTTGTAAAGGCTGAATAATTCGGCAAATGAGAAAAGAGTCACCTTAAACTTGGTGGGGCAAGAAATTGGTTAGGTAAAAAAAAACAAGTTGGCGCAAGCCTTAAAGGCAAGGTTTTTTCAATGACTACATGCCGTTCGGACGCTAGCCTCCCCTGCTCCGACCTTGCAAATCTTGTGTACTTCGTTATGCTCAAAGCCAGTTTAAGGTGACTCCTGTTTTTTCTAAAACACTTATCAAAAATTGCTGCGCAATATCAGCGGCGGAATCATGCATTACCAACATGGTTTTCATTAATTTTGCGGCGCAGTTTACCCATTTGCCAACACCCACTACCAATATTTTCTACCTAACCAAATCCAATTCAAAGTTATGTTTTTTGAACTGACAGAAGAACAGCAGGCCGTGCAACAAGCAGCACGGGATTTTGCGCAGAACGTGCTCAAACCCGGCGTTATCGAGCGTGACCGGGAAATGAAATTCCCCAAAGATGAAGTCCGCCAAATGGGCGAAATGGGCTTTCTGGGGATGATGATTGACCCCGAATACGGCGGTGGCGGCATGGACACCCTCAGCTACGTGCTGGCAATGGAGGAAATCTCCAAAGTGGACGCCTCTTGCTCCGTCATCATGTCCGTCAACAATTCTTTGGTTTGCTGGGGCATCCAGCAATTTGGCACGGAGGAACAAAAAGCGAAGTACCTGCCCAAGCTCGCCACCGGCGAATGGATTGGCTCTTTCTGCCTCTCAGAGCCTGAAGCGGGCAGCGACGCCACCAGCCAGCGCACCACCGCCGTGGACATGGGCGACCATTACCTCCTGAACGGCACCAAGAACTGGATTACCAACGGCGGCAGTTCCAGCCTGCACCTCGTCATGGCGCAGACCCACGTTGAGAAAGGCCACAAGGGCATCAATTGCCTCATCGTTGAAACAAGCTGGCCGGGCGTGGTCATTGGTGCAAAGGAGGACAAGCTCGGCATTCGTGCATCGGACACCCACACCATCATGTACAACGACGTGAAAGTGCCCAAAGAAAACCGCATCGGCGAAGATGGCTTCGGCTTCAAGTTCGCCATGAAAACACTGGAAGGAGGCCGCATTGGCATCGCTGCGCAAGCGCTCGGTATTGCTGGTGGAGCCTACGAATTGGCTTTGGCCTATTCCAAAGAGCGGGCTGCCTTTGGCAAACCCATTTCACAGCACCAAGCCATTGCCTTTAAATTGGCCGATATGGCCACCGATATAGAAGCTGCGAAACTGCTCGTTTACCGGGCTGCTTGGCTAAAAGACCAAGGCATGGATTATGGCCCAGCCAGTGCAATGGCCAAGCTTTTCGCTTCCGAAACGGCCATGAAGCATAGCGTAGAGGCCGTACAAATCCACGGCGGCTATGGTTATGTAAAGGAATACCACGTGGAACGCCTGATGCGGGATGCCAAGATTACCCAGATTTACGAAGGCACTTCCGAAGTACAACGGATTGTGATTTCAAGGAATGTGCTCAATGGGCAACTCTATATCCCAATTTGGAGCAATAAAGTAGGTGAACTTGCCTGAAGTACAATCGGGGATTTGGAATAGAAATCCTATTCGATTCAACAAAGATTTATAGCACAAATAGTTGGGCGGGGGCTTTAGGGCGACCGCCTTTTTTATTGGTGCAACTCTCGGGTTCTCACGCTCGTTTCGAGCGCATGGCCTTCGTGTGGTTCAAGCTGGGGTCTGCTGCCAGCCGCTGGTAATCCTCCGATTCGGCGGGAAAGATGGCCACCCTGCCCTCTGCATCGTGGTGGATGCCCCATGCATAACGCTTGGCCAACGGTGAGGCTCGCAAGCAGGCTTGGCCTTTCGAGAAAAAAGCGGCACGCTCGGCCTCATTGTTGGACAGCCCATTGCGCAGCGCATGGATGCCGAAAATCACCTCATCGGCCGTGTACTTATAAGGGTTCTGCGCTATCAGCTCAAATTGCATGTTGGCCACCGATTTGGCCTCGCCCTTCTGCGGCGGCACCTCGGCAGCGCCAATGGGGCAATCCTCGGCTATTTCGATGAAAGTGTTGAAGTAATTGGTGGTGTGCATGGTCAATGATTTTGTATGCAAATAAAAAGCGATTTGCTGACAACAGTGTGTCAGTGAAAGCAAACTGACCCTAAAAAACAGTGGTGATACCTTCCCAGAAGGTATCACCACTGCCTTAATCGTAAATCGCTCAATCGTAAATCAAATCACCCCGGCATCACCACATTCCCCATAAACGGCTGGTCGTAAACCCGCTTACCCGTGGCCTTGTAAAGCGCATTGGCCACCGCCCCGATGATGGGCGGGTTCAGCGGCTCGCCAAGGCCCGTGGGGTCGGCGTTGCTTTTTACGAAGTGAACATCAATTGCCTTGGGTGCTTCCGAGTGACGGATGAGGCGGTATTTGTCGAAATTGGTTTGCTCCGGCGTGCCATTCTTGAAAGTCATGGCGCTATACAGGGCGTGGCCCATGCCGTCCACCATGCCGCCCTCGCAGAGGTTGGTGGCAGCGATGGGGTTCACGAGGATACCGCAGTCAACGGCAGCGTGGATTTTCTGCACGACGGGCTTGCCGTCCTGCATCACCATGTCCACCACCTGTGCCACGTAGCTGTTGTGGCAGAAATAGGCGGAAACGCCCCGGTGTACGCCCTCCTGCGCTTTGCCCCAGCCCGACTTCTCTTTTACTTCCCTGATAACGCCAGCGTAGCGGTCAACATCGTAGTCATTGTCCTTGCCGACGGGCGATTTCTTGGCCTTGTCGAACAGCTCCAGGCGGAACTCGATGGGGTCTTTGCCCATCACCTCTGCCAGTTCATCTATGAAAGCCTGCTCGGCCCCGGCGATGAAGTTCGAGCCCGGTGCCCGCCATGCGCCCGTGCTCACGTTGGTGTTCAAGGTCCAGTCCTCGGCCAGGTAATTGTCAACGGCCCCTGCGGGGAAACGGTTGGCATGTACGGGGCTTTCGCTGGTGCCGCCGCCCCGGATGTGGAAGCCGATGAGGTTTTTGTTGGCATCCAATGCCGCCCGGTAAGTGACATGGTAGGCCGGGCGATAGACACCCGCCGTCATGTCGTCCTCACGGGTATAGACCAGCTTCACGGGCGCATTCATCTGCTTTGAAATGACGGCTGCCTCCACGAGGAAGTGCCCATAGAGTCTGCGACCGAAACCGCCGCCCATGCGGGTCATTTGGATGTCTATTTTCTCAATGGGCAGGCCCAGCCTTTTCGCAACTGTCTGCTCCATGAACTCCGGCGTCTGTATCGGCCCGACAAGCTCGGCCTTGTCGGCGGTCACATGGGCGAAGAAGTTCATCGGCTCCATCGTGTTGTGGGCGAGGAAAGGGGCCGTGTAGGTGCGCTCGACGATTTGCGCAGCAGCTTTGAAAGCGGCCTCTGGGTCTCCGTCTTTGCGCAGCACATTGGCGGGCTTGGCGGTGAGGTCGGCCATTTTCTTGCGCTGGTCGGCGCTGTTTTCGAGGCCGCCCGGCACAGTCACTTTCTGTGGGCCGCCCCAGCCCTGCACGTTCTCCGTGTAGCTTGGGAAAGCCTCCCACTCCAGTTTCAGCGCCTTCTTGGCCTGCATCACCTCCCAAGTGGTATTGCCCACCACGACGACCTTTTCGTTGAAGGCCTCCGTGTCGCACCATTGCTTTTCGTAGCCGTCTTCGTAAACCTTGATGGTAAAAACGTCCTTGATGCCGGGCATGGCCTTAGCCGCCGAGCTGTCCACCGATTTCAGCTTCATGCCGAAGCTGGGCGGGCTG
>JADLHE010000380.1 GCA_020848965.1 Saprospiraceae bacterium | reverse complement strand
GTTCCGCATAAGTCATTGACTGCGAGCCGAATACAAGTGCTATTGCATTTGGGCAACGGGCTGCTTCCCGTTTGAAAATATCATGAAGGCAATTATCAGATGGAAAGGAAATCCGTCTCGATACGTTTTCGTTTTCGCTCATAGTGCTACTTCCTTATTGGCAATCCTACGGATTGCAAGTGTTTGTTCTAATCATCAAAGGGGGGCAATTCTGGCAGACTATGCAAAATGGGCAAGACTTTTGCGCCATTGCATTTCATTATATCACAGGGAAATAGCCTTGAAAAAATTCAGACGTGTAATTTTCTGTGTGTGGGAGAATCTGAAAGGTTGGACAAAAATAAATCAAAAAACAATACCGCACAAATAGTTTGGTGTAGTTTTGCCGAATCTTTATTTCCCCTCTCCCCCATGCTATGGCCTGATTGTTGGATTTTCAATACCTAAACACCTGTGACTGAGGCGTATTTCTTTTGATTTCCCGCCCGTCCAACAACCACTCTTTTCAAAAATGAGCCATTTAAACCTATTTTTTCCATTAAAGAATTTGGCAATTTGCACTTTGCTCCTGTTGCCAATTTGGGGATTTGCACAGCAATTCGATTATAATACTGTTGTTGCACCTGAAGGACAACGGCCCGCTAGTTTTGAAGACTATCTGGTTCAACTCGCCTATTTGAACAGCCCTGAGACGAAAATTCTTGCCTACGAAAAGACCATTGAAGAAAAAGAAGTGGACTTGCAGCGTTACGATTGGCAGGATGATGTAAAATTCGGGTTCAATATAAACGAGGTGAGCTTGGCGAATGTACTGGCCAAAGACAAAACCAACAACCTTGTGCTTTACCCACTTTACCAGCTATCAGCCGGGGTGAGTTTGGGCAGTTTCACCAATAGTAAGCGTAAAAGAGGCATTGAGGAGATTGATGTGATGGTGAAGGACATGGAAAATAACCAGCACAAAATGAAAATCAGGGCAGAGACCTTGGCTCGATACCGAAAATTGCTGCTTTCCATAGAAACGTTGAAAATGCGCACCATGGCAGAGGAAGATGCCCGAAACACCCACCAAGTTTCTCAGCAGCGGTTCAAAAATGCGGATTTGGATATGGAAGACATGCTGCGTGCTTCCGAAGCTTATAACAATGCCCAAGAGAAGCGCTTGGTTGCTGAAACCGATATTCAATTGGCCATCATCGCCCTAGAAGAAATGATTGGGCTGAAATGGGAAGCAGCCAAAAAAGCAGAAGAACGCTACAAAAAATAAGCTGGGGTTATTCTTCACCTTGCTTGGCAAATGCGATATCCGAAACCCTGACCACATTTTGATTTAGAATATCGCTTTCAATCCTACCGTCTTTCATCCTCACGATGCGGTGGGCAAATTCTGCAATATCTGGTTCGTGCGTTACGAGTACGATGGTATTGCCGGCGGCATGGATTTCTTCAAAAAGGCCGATAATTTCATAGCTGGTCTTGGAGTCGAGGTTACCTGTTGGCTCGTCGGCAAGAATAATACTGGGGTCGTTCACCAAGGCCCGTGCCACTGCCACCCGTTGCCGCTGCCCGCCTGATAGCTCATTGGGTTTGTGGTCCATACGGTCCGTTAGCCCAACCGATTTCAGCACTTTTTTGGCTTTTTCCAAGCGTTCTGCCTTGCTGATACCTGCATAAACCAAAGGCAAAGCCACGTTCTCCAATGCCGAAAGGCGTGGCAGCAGGTTAAAGGTCTGGAACACAAACCCTATCTCCTTATTTCGGACGGAGGCCAATTCGCCATCGTCCATGGTGCTCACGTTGGAACCATTCAGGATATAGTCTCCCGAAGTGGGCGAGTCGAGGCAGCCAATCAGGTTCATCAAAGTTGACTTGCCTGAGCCGGAAGGCCCCATCAATGCCACGTATTCATTTTTGTAAATATCGAGATTGACCCCCTGCAAGGCGTTGACCACGTTGGCACCCATGTAGTAGGTCTTGACTAGATTCTTAACGGAAATAATAGAATTCATGCGTTGGTTGGTGATTGCTGTTTGAAATGCCAAATCAAATAACCTTTGGCACCTTGAAAAATGGCTTGTTTGAAACTGGCGCATTGGACAGGGCGTCTTCGTTGGAAACCTGTCCTTTGATTTCATCAGCCCGCAACTGATTTTCCAGTTCTGAGATGTAAACCAATGGCTCCACGTTGGCGGTATCCAACTCTTTGAGTTTTTCCACCATGTTGAGGATATTGCCCATGTCAGCAGCGAGCCTTTCACGCTCGGCTTCATTCAGTTCAAGCTTTGCCAAATTTTCAAGCTTTAAAATTAGGTCACGGTCTATCTGCATAATCGTTTTTTAGATGATTGGATACATTTTGGGGATAAAAAACGAATTCCATCACCCTCCACTTTACGGTAATTTACCGGTCTGGTTCAGGCTTTTTTATCGAAACACCTTCTAATTTGTCAAAATCCCTATTTTCGTGCCCGCTACTGAAGCACTAATAGTCTTATGAATGAACCAACTAAGCCCTTCGTAAAGCATGTCGCAATTGCCGGAAACATTGGAGCCGGCAAAACCACCCTGTGTTCAAGACTGGCCCGGCATTTTGGCTGGGAAACGCATTTCGAAAGCACAGACGACAATCCATACCTCGCCGATTTCTACCACGACATGCAGCGCTGGTCGTTCAATCTGCAAATCTACTTCTTAAACAATCGTTACCAACAGGTTTTAAAGATTTTGCAGGGCGACAAAACCGTCATCCAAGACCGAACGATTTACGAAGACGCTTTCATCTTCGCCCCCAACCTACATGATATGGGGCTGATGACCATCCGAGACTTCGAAAATTACTTCAGTCTGTTCAAAACGATGTCCTCGCAAATACAAGCACCCGACTTGCTCATTTACCTCAAAGCGAGCATACCGACATTGGTGGCGCATATTCAATCGAGAGGAAGGGACTACGAAGGGAGCATGAGCTTGGATTACCTAAAACGGCTCAACGACCGTTATGAGCAATGGATTAGCAATTACACGGAAGGTAAACTGCTGGTAATCAATGCAGATGAAATTGATTTCGAGAGCAATCCAGAGGATTTGGGGAAAATCGTGAACACTGTTCAGGCAGAGCTTCATGGTCTGTTCTGAGCACGTGGCTTTTGGGCAATTTCGGTTTTCTTATGGCTTTCGCTACTGGTTTTCTTTAAATCAGTTTTAGAAAATACTGCAAACAATAGCGTCAAGTATATCACCAGCGTAAGC
>JADLHE010000379.1 GCA_020848965.1 Saprospiraceae bacterium | reverse complement strand
GCAAATGACAACGATTGCGACGATAGTAACGGCGGGATTAATCCCGCCGCCACCGAAGTCTGCAACGGCGTGGACGATGACTGCGATGGCGACATTGATGAATCTGGCGCTGCCGCAACTTGGTATGCTGATGCTGATGGTGACACCTATGGTGACCCGCTCGTTTCTCAAATGGCATGCGCTGCCCCAATGGGCTATGTGGCAAACGACGACGACTGCGACGACAGTAACGGCGGGATTAATCCCGCCGCCACTGAAGTCTGCAACGGCGTGGACGATGATTGCGACGGCAGCACGGACGAGGGCGTTCAACTGACCTTCTATGCCGATACGGACGGCGACACCTATGGCGACCCGCTCGTTTCTCAAATGGCATGCGCTGCCCCGATGGGCTACGTGGCAAATGACAACGATTGCGACGATAGTAACGGCGGGATTAATCCCGCCGCCACCGAAGTCTGCAACGGCGTGGACGACGACTGCGACGGCTTTATGGATACCGCCGACCCCGGCTTGTTGGACAACACCTTGCCAACCGTTTCCTGTCAAAACATTACCGTTCAGTTGGGTACAAATGGGACGGTGAGCATCAATGCGGCGCAGGTCAGCGCAGGGGCATCCGACAATTGTGGCTCCCCTACCCTATCTGTCAGCCCAAATAGCTTTACTTGTGCCAATTTTGGGGCAAATACCGTCACCCTTACCGCTACAGACTTCGTGGGCAATACCGCCACTTGCAACGCTACCGTCACCGTGCAGGACATTGCACCGCCAACAGCCATGTGCCAAAACCTCACCGTACCCCTCGACGCCTCCGGCAACGCCAGCATCACCGCCTTCCAAGTGGACAACGGCTCTTTTGACAACTGCGCAGTTGGGCCTATCAGCATTGACCAAAGCAGCTTCGACTGCAATGACCTCGGCGCAAATACCGTCACCTTGACCGTACCCGATGTCTTCGGGAATATTTCCACTTGCACGGCAACCATCACCGTACAAGACGTTGCGCCGCCATCGGTTTCCTGCCAAAACATCACCGTGCCGCTCAATGCAACAGGCACAGCGACCATTCAGCCGAACGACGTAATCACAGCGATTTCCGACAATTGCGGGACAGTCTCAGGGACGCTAAGCACCTCCAATTTCAACTGCGCAAACATTGGGACAAACACCGTAATCGTTACGGCAACCGATGGTAGCAACAACTCGGCGACTTGCTCGGCAACGGTCACCATCGTGGACAATACACCACCGACGGTCAATTGCCAAAACATCACCGTGCCACTCGATGCCTTCGGCAATGCAATAATTACCCCAGCGCAGGTCAGTGCAGGTGCTTCCGACAATTGCGGAACCCCTACCCTATCGCTCAGCAATACCAGTTTTAGCTGCGCAAACATCGGCGCAAACACCGTGGTCTTGACGGCGACGGCGGGCAGCCTGACGGCTTCTTGCTCCGCAACCGTCACTATTGTGGACATCGCACCGCCAATGGTCAATTGCCAGAACATCACCGTGCCACTCAATGCAGCGGGTACTGCAACCATTACCCCGGCACAGGTCAGCGCAGGCACTTCCGACAATTGCGGAACCCCTACCCTATCGCTCAACATTACCAATTTTAGCTGCGCAAACATCGGCGCAAACACCGTGATTTTGACGGCGACGGCGGGCAGCCTGACGGCTACTTGCTCCGCAACCGTTAACATCGTGGACAATACGCCACCGACCGCCATTTGCCAAAACCTGACGGTGGCACTCGATGCAAACGGCACGGCCAGTATTGCGCCAGCGCAGGTCAACAACGGCTCGTCCGATGCTTGTGGCTTGGGCAGTTTGAGCCTCAACCAAAGCAGTTTCAATTGTGGAAATGTGGGTGCGAACACCGTCACCCTGTCCGTACCGGATGCGAACGGCAATACGGCCACCTGTACTGCCACCATCACCGTACAAGACCTTATACCACCGAGTGCATCGTGCCAAAATATCACGGTCGCTTTGGGAGCCAACGGCACGGTTAGCATAACGCCAGCACAGGTCAACAATGGCTCATCCGACAACTGCGGAACCCCTAGTCTTTCGCTGAATATTTCGAGTTTCGGCTGTGCCAATATCGGCGTCAACACAGTAGTGCTGACCGCAACCGACGCGGGTGGTTCGACCTCTACTTGTACTTCCAGTGTCACCGTCCAGGACAATACACCACCCACCGCCTTGTGCAAAAACGCGATTGCAGTGCTTGATGCGAGTGGTTCGGCCAGTATTGTTGCCAGCGATGTGGACAATAGCTCTTTCGATAACTGCGTGTCGCCCGTGCTTTTGAGCCTCAGCCAAAGTAGCTTCAACTGCTCAAATATTGGCACAAACACCGTGGTTTTGACGGTCACCGCAGGCAGCCAAACGAGTACTTGCACCGCCATTGTCACCGTTCAGGACAATACGCCGCCGACGGTCAATTGCCAGAACATCACCGTGCCGCTTGATGCCCTCGGCAATGCAGTAATCACCCCAGCACAGGTCAGTGCAGGCGCTTCCGACAATTGCGGAGCACCAAGCCTTTCATTGAACATTTCCAATTTTAGCTGCGCAAACATCGGCGCAAACACCGTGATTTTGACGGCAACGGCGGGCAACCTGACGGCTTCTTGCTCCGCAACGGTCACGGTCGTTGACAACCTACCGCCGACGGCCAATTGCCAGAACGTGACGGCTCCACTGAATACCTCCGGCACGGCCATCATCACGCCCGCCCAAGTCAATAATGGCAGCAGCGACAACTGCGGGTTGGGCAGTTTGAGCCTAAACCAAAGTAGTTTTAACTGTGCAAATATTGGCACACCAGTCAGTGTTACACTTTCGGTGCCGGACGTGAATGGCAACACAGCTACTTGCCCCACAACGGTCACGGTCATTGACAACCTACCGCCAACGGCGCTTTGCCAGAACATCATCATCAGCCTCGATGTCAACGGAACGGCCAGCATTGCCCCCGGCGATGTGAACAATGGCTCATTCGACAATTGCGGCGTACCGACACTGAGCCTCAGCCAAAGTAGTTTCAACTGCTCGAACCTGGGCCTAAACAACGTGACGCTCACGGCAACCGACGCCAGCAACAATAGCTCAAATTGCGCAGCCACCGTGACGGTCAACTCCATTTTGACCGTGAATGCGGGCACCGACGTTTCCCTTTGCAGCGGCAACAACACCCAGCTCTACGCTACGGCTTCGGGGGCAGCGAGCTACAGCTATTCATGGTCGCCAACCACGAGCCTGAGCAATGCCAATATTGCCGACCCAGTGGCCAGCCCAAACAGCACGACGACCTATACGGTCACGATTTCAGCCAACGGCTGCTCGGCCACCGACCAAGTAACGGTCAGCGTTGCGCCAGCACCCGTGGCCACTGTTTCATCCAATAGCCCTGTTTGCGAAGGCAGCACCATAACCCTTTTAGAAACAGGCGGCAGCCCCGGCATCACTTGGGTCTGGAGCGGCCCGAACAATTTCAGCTCCACGCTGCAAAACCCGACCATTCCGAACGCTTCTGCATTGAATGCAGGCCAGTACAGCGTCACTGTTTCCAATGGCAGCAGTTGCTCCGCAACGGCGGCGACTACCGTATCTGTAAATACCCTGCCTACGGCAAATGCGGGCACAGACCAAAGCATTTGTGCTGGCGCAACGGCACAACTGCAAGCAACGGGTGGCACGGGTTTTCTTTGGAGTCCGGCAGCGAGCCTGAGCGACCCAGCCATTGCCAACCCGGTTGCTTCGCCAAGTGCTACGACCACTTACACGGTCACCGTGACCAACGGCAACAATTGCACAGTAACGGATGCGGTCGTTGTGACCGTCGCTCCGCAACCCACCATCAGCGGGGTGCTGGCCAATTGCGACGCAAACATGACCACCTATACCGTGAACCTGAACACCAACGCCAGCCAGCTCTTAGCCTCGGCAGGCACGGTCGTCAACAACGGCGGCGGCGCTTGGACGGTGAGTGGTGTGCCAACGGGCACCAATTTGACCTTGACCGCTACGGATGGCGGTGGCTGCTCCGCATCGCAGCAAGTCGCCTCGCCCAACTGTAGCTGCCCTGCGGTGGCTGCGCCTGTGGCCGTAGGCAATGCGATTACTGAAATTTGCGAAGGGCTGAGCAATCCGGTTTTTGCTGTGACAGTGGGCGCTGGCGAAACGGCGGATTGGTACGATGCAGCTGCTGGCGGCACTTTGCTGGCAAGCGGCGCATTGAGCTTTACCCCATCGCAAAGCGCACCGGGCATCTATAATTTCTATGCGGAAACGAGGGTGATTGCCAATGGCTGCCTGAGCACGGTGCGCACCCAGTTCAGCCTCGCCATCCTTCAAAACCCGGTGGCCAATGCTGGCAACGACGTCAATATTTGCGCAGGGGCTTCTGTGCAACTAAACGGAGCGGCCAGCAACAGCGCAAACGGGGCATTGACCTATGCTTGGTCGCCCGCAACTAGCCTGAACGACCCGAACCTCGCCAGCCCGACCGCCTCGCCGAGCCTTCCGACGACCTACGCCCTGACCGTCACCGACCCAAAAGGCTGCACCGATGAGGCGATGGTCAACGTCAATATTAGCACGGTCAGCCCGCCCGTGGCTGGGGCCAACCAGGCCATTTGCGCTGGCGCAACGATTCCTTCATTGACGGTCAGCGTGAACGCAGGCGAGACCGCCGATTGGTACAGTGCTGCCATTGGTGGGGCCTTATTGGCACAAGGCACTACGAGCTATACCCCCACCACAGCGGGCACATTTTATGTGGAAACAAGGCTGTTGGCGGGTGGCTGCACGAGTGCCAGTCGAGTGCCTATTTCATTGACCATCAACCCATTGCCAATAGCTTCGGCAACGGCGGGCATCCCCGTTTGCGCAGGCAGCAACGTGCAATTGGACGCTTCGACTTCATTGGGCGCAGCGCCATTGAGTTTTGTTTGGAACAACGGTGCGACCATCGCCAACCCGACTGTGACACCCGCCAGCACCACGACCTACACCGTGACAGTAACCGATGGCAATGGCTGCTCCGCAACGGCACAAACCATCGCCATTGTGAACGCCAACCCTAGCCTCACACTCGGTACAGCTGCTTGCGATGCCAATTTGATTAATTTTAGTTTCACCGTGAGCCTGAGCGGTGGCGACCAACTCTCCACCACGGCCGGGACGATTACGGGTGGTGGCACGAGCTATTCCGTCGCTGCACCGAGCGGTCAAAACCTCCAATTGACCGCCACGAACAGCTTCACGGGCTGCACCACGCAACAGGACGTGACAGGGCTGGTCTGCGGCTGCCCCACTACCCTAGCCCCGGTTTCAGGTGGCGACAAGGTGATTTGCGAAGGCATCCCGACCCCAACGCTTTCGGTAAACGTTGGCACGAACCAAACAGCGGATTGGTACACCCAGCCATCGGGCGGCATTGCGGTAGCAACGGGCACAACGAGCTTCACGCCCAGCCAAACCACGTCCGGCATTTATACTTTTTATGTTGAAACACGCTACGCCCTGAACAACAGTTGCCTAAGTGCAGCAAGAACACCTATACAATTGGTTATCAATGCTTTGCCAACAGCCAATGCGGGCTTGGATGCCACCATTTGCGAAAGCGAAACCATCACTTTGAGCGGGACGGGAAGCGGCGCAGGCAGTTTGAGCTATGCTTGGTCGCCCGCTTTGCTGTTGAGCAACGGAACCATCGCCAACCCCGATTTTGCGGCAGCAGCGGTTGGTTTGCAGCCATTTACGCTTACCGTGACAGATGCCAACGGCTGCTCCGCAACGGATGCCGTGGCTGTGGATGTGGTGGCCAAACCGAGTTTGTTAATCAACTCACCTACTTGCAACGGCCTCAGCTACTCCCTCACTTTCACCACCAACGCCAACCAAGTGGCAGCCTCGGCGGGCATTTTGACGGGTATCATAGGCTCTTTTACCATCACTGACATCCCAAGCCTGACCGATGTGACCATTACCGTCACGAACCCTACAACGGGTTGCAGCGAGCAGCAAACAGTGACGGGCATCGCTTGCAATTGTGCGGGATTGGTAGGGGCACCAGTTTCGGGCGGCAACCAAGCTGTTTGCGCTGGCGCAACGCTTCCCGCACTCACGGTCACCGTGGGCACAGGCGCAACCGCCAATTGGTACGACTCGGCTGTTGGCGGCAGTTTGCTCGCAGCAAACACCACCAGCTACACCCCAACGGCAGCGGGTACTTACTACGCCGAGGCTGTGAACGCCACGCTCGGCTGCGTGAGCGACTTTAGGACGCCACTAGTTTTGACCATCAACCCATTGCCAACGGCAGTCATCACGCCTAGTGGTGCAACGACTTTTTGCGAAGGCAATACGGTTGATTTGACGGCTTCGGGCGGCACGGGCTTTTTGTGGAGCACGGGCGAAACCTCGGCCACCATTGCTGCAAGCACCTCAAACGACTATGCCGTGACGGTAACAGGCACGGGCGGCTGCACCGCAACGGCGAGCCAGAGCGTGACCGTGAACCCGAACCCAGCGGCGGCCATCACGGGCGACAACGACCTATGTTTAGGAGAAAATACGGTGCTCACGGCTTCGGGTGGCACGGGCTATTCTTGGAGTACGGGGGTTTCTGTCGCTGCGACTGCCGTCAGCCCGATGGCAGATGCGACCTACTCGGTGACGGTGACGGACGGGAACGGGTGCTCGGATACAGAGAGCATCAACGTGATGGTTCACGCATTGCCGACAGCCAGCGTTGCCAATTCGGGCAGCGGAACCATTTTCTGCACGAACACGAACGGCGTACAATTAAACGCGAGTGGCACGGGCCAAGGCCCATTCAGTTTTGTCTGGTCGCCAACGGCAGGTTTGAACGACCCAAACATAGCCAATCCGGTAGCCAGCCCGACAACGCTGGTTCCATACACGGTCACTGTGACGGACGCCAACGGCTGCAGCAGCAGTGGAACCGTGCTGGTGTTTTTGCAAGATGCTCCAATACTGCAATTGACATCCAATTCCCCCATTTGCGCCAACGAGGATTTGGAACTGACGGAAACGGGCGGGCAGGCCGTTCAATGGTCGTGGACAGGGCCGGGCGGCTTCAGTTCCAACGAGCAAAGCCCGGTATTGGCGCAAGCTGACGTGCTGGAAGGCACCTACTCATTGGTCGGAACCGATGCGAGTGGATGCAGCAGCACAACTGACCTTGAGGTAGCACTTTCGGCGGGTTTGGCTTTTGAGGCAAAATTCTTGACCACCAACGTGGCCTGCGAGGGCGACACGCTGCATTTCATCGAAATCAGTGCAACGACGGAACTGCCCGATGCCTTCGTTTGGGACTTTGGTGACGGCAACACGAGCACGGAACGTGACCCAGCGCATGTTTATGAGATGGCCGGAGCGTACCAAGTTTCGGTGGTAGTGACAGAAGGTGGCTGCGACAATTTTTCCATCGAAAAGGAAGTCAATATCAACGATTGCCGCGCAACGGGCGGCAGCAACGGGCTGGCCTATTACAAACTTTACCCGACCATCAATTCCGGCAGGTTTGAACTCGAACTGGAGCTGATGGAACGCGGCCTGCTTCGCCTCGATTTACAGGACATCAGTGGGCGGGTGATTTGGAGCAAGACCGTCAAAGACGTTTTGACGTTCAGTGAAAAAATGGAGGTGGCCGAGCCGGGTGTTTATTTCCTGAAAGTGCAGACGTTACAGGGTAGCAAAACCTTGAAAGTATTGGTCGTCAGGGCTTGATGCAGCTAAGGCCCATGCCCATTGCAGAAAGTTTTTTTGGTTTTTTGCCTTAGCTTCTCGCCGAAAGGCGTTGTTTTGCAATTGCTGAACAGCCGCAAAATCATCGCAACATGGCACAAAAAAGCATCAACGTCCAAGGTTTGGAAATCACCATCGTGGAGCAGGGTGAGGGCGATTTCATTTCATTGACGGACATTGCCAAAAATGCCTCCGATGAGCCGCGCTTCGTCATCCGAAACTGGATGAGCACGCAGAACACCATCAACTACCTCGGCGAGTGGGAGGCCATCCACAACGAAGATTTTAACCGTGCGGGATTCCGCACGTTTAGGGACGAGTTCTTCGAAAAGCCTTTTTCCCTTACGCCCGTTCGCTGGGTGGAGCTTACCAATGCAAAAGGCATCACCTCCAAGGCAGGGCGATACGGTGGCACCTACGCCCATCGAGACATCGCCGTGAATTTCTGCTACTGGATGAACCCCATTTTCCAGATCTACCTCATCAAAGAGTTCCAGCGGCTGAAAGAGGAAGAGGCGCTGCGCCTCGGCGAATCCTGGAGCATACAGCGCACCCTCACCAAGGCCAACCACTACCTCCAGACCAATACCGTGCGGCAGCACCTTGTGCCCATCGGGCAATGGAACACCAAGCTGGAGGGCCTTTACCAAGCCAGCGAGGCCGACCTGCTCAACCTTATCGTCTTTGGCATTTCCGCCAAAGAATGGCGGGCAGCCAACCCCGACAAGAAAGGCAATATCCGCGACCATGCCACCAAGCTCGAACTGGTGGTGCTGAACAACCTGCAAGCCATCAACGCCATGCTCATCGAAGATGGGATGGGCAAAAACCAGCGGGCGGACAAGCTCCTGAAAGTGGCCACCACGGAAATGCAGGCGCTTTTGGAAATCAAGCCCTTGGATGAATTGAAGAAATTGGGTGGCTAACTATCCCCGACCAAGCTCTCCCTTAAAAGACGAAGTACAGTAATAGCCTATTAGAAAAACACCTGTTTAGATGAAAATTTATAAACTGAAGTCCGGCATCCTGGTAGAGTCGAGCGACCAGCACTACCTGCTCGAAAACTATATTTGGGACAAGTTCATCAATGACGACCACCTTTACCAAAAGGTGAAAAGTTTGGTACAGACCAAGCGACCCGTTCACAATGCCTTGCAATTGATTCAAAACGAGTTGGTGGCCCCTATTGGCAGCCAGGAAATCTGGGCGAGTGGCGTCACCTATTTCAACAGCAAGCTGGCCAGGCAAGAAGAATCGGAGGCAGCAGACGGCGGTGATTTTTATGCTAAAGTTTATACCGCCGAGCGGCCAGAACTGTTCTTCAAATCCTCGCCGCACCGTTGCGTTGGGTCGGGTGAAAAAGTGCGCATCCGCAAGGACTCCACCTGGAACGTGCCGGAGCCGGAGCTTACCCTTTTGCTCACTTCCAGTGGCAAAATCGTCGGCTACACAATCGGCAACGATATGAGCTCCCGCAGCATTGAGGGCGAAAACCCCCTTTATTTGCCGCAGGCAAAAACCTACGACGGCTCGGCGGCCATCGGCCCGTGCATCTATGTAAGCGAGTGGGCTTTCCCAAAAGATGCTGAAATTCAATTGGTTATCCATCGAAACGGAGCACCGGTATTTGAAGGAACAACCAATCTCGTACAAATGAAACGCAGCCCGGAGGAGCTGGCAAGCTGGCTGTTCAAAGAACTGAGTTTCCCGGAAGGCTGTTTTCTGATGACAGGCACGGGCATCATCCCGGCGAAGGAATTCAGCCTGCAGCCCGGCGATGAAATCCGCATCCACATTGAAAAAATAGGGACGCTGACGAATTGGGTAAGTTTGTGAGTCCACAGTCTATGCCCACCGACTGCGGACTAAATGACTTACAATCGTAAATCAAAGAATCGTAAATCGTAAATCACTTTGAACGGAACTAATTTCATCGGAAAAACACCCAGTGCCAAGGGCAGCACCACTTTCCATGCCACCAACCCGGCTACGGGCGAGCAACTCCAGCCTGCCTACCACGAGGCCACGCTGGATGAAGTGGCCAATGCTGCGCAAAAAGCCGCCGAAGCATTTCAGGTTTATCGGAAAAAATCGGCGGTGGAAAAGGCGCAATTCCTCGAAGCCATTGCCGATGAAATCATGGCGCTCGGCGATAAGCTTGGCCAGCGCTATTGCGCCGAGTCGGGCCTTGCAGAAGCCCGATTCCAAGGCGAGCGCGCCCGCACGGTTTTTCAGCTGCGGTTCTACGCCCAGCACATCCGGGAGGGCTTCTGGTTGGACGCCCGCATTGACCCTCCCCTACCCGACCGCCAGCCCCTACCCCGCCCCGATTTGCGCAGCATGCATCAGGCCATCGGCCCCGTCGGGGTCTTCGGTGCGAGCAATTTCCCGTTGGCCTATTCGGTTGCCGGAGGCGATACCGCCACGGCCTTGGCGGCAGGCTGTACCGTGCTGGTGAAGGCGCACCCAGCGCACCCCGGCACTTGCGAGCTGGTGGCTTCGGCCATACTGAAAGCCGCCGAAAAAACCGGGATGCCCGATGGCGTTTTCGGGATGGTACACGGCACGTCCACGGCAGTGGGCATGGGCATTGTGCAACATCCGGCCATAAAAGCAGTGGGTTTCACGGGGTCGTTCCGGGGCGGAAAGGCGCTATTTGATGCTGCTGCGCAACGGCCCGAACCCATCCCCGTCTATGCCGAAATGGGCAGCACGAACCCCGTTTTCATCTTGCCGGGTGCCTTGCGGCAAAACGGCTCCGACATTGCCAAGGGGCTGGCCGCTTCGGTTACGCTGGGCGTCGGGCAGTTCTGCACCAGTCCGGGCCTGACCATCATTGAAAAATCGGGTGAGGGCAGCAGTTTCTTGAACGTTTTGTCCCAAAACATCGGAGCCGCAGCGCCGGGCACCATGCTGACCGAAGGCATCCACCATGCTTATTTGCAGGGATTGGCTGCCATGTCGCAACAGCCTGGTGTAAAGGAATTGGCCAAGGGCCAAAGCGCCAAAGCTGCCAACCAAGGCGAGGCGCATTTGTTGGGAGTGAATGCCACCAACTTCTTGGCCAATAAAAAACTGGAGGAAGAGGTGTTTGGGCCCTCTACCTTGGCCATTCAGACGGGTAGCAAAGAGGAATTGCTGAAGGTCGCAAAAAGCCTCGGCGGCCACCTCACTGCCAGTGTTTTCGGCAGCCCCGCCGATTTGGAGGAGTATCGTGACTTGATTGATTTGCTGGCGCAAAAAGCGGGCAGGCTCATTATCAACGGCTACCCGACGGGCGTGGAGGTCAGCCATGCAATGGTACACGGCGGCCCGTTCCCCGCCACTACCGACAGCCGAACGACCTCGGTGGGCACGGCGGCCATCACCCGTTTTTCCCGCCCGGTTTGTTATCAGAACTTCCCACAGTCTTTGCTGCCGGATGAACTAAAAGACGATAATCCGTTGAATATCTGGCGGTTGTGGGATGGTTCATGGACAAAATGAACAGATTCGCTAGTCTTGGTCGTATGCCGCCTTTAACGCCGCTATTTGCGACTCGTAGTCTTTGTATAGACTGGCGAATTGGCCACGCTCCAAATCAACTATCTTGGCCTTCACCATTTCCCGGAGGATGCGCTCATGCCGGAAGTCTTCGATATTAAGCGGGCGGGCAAGCGTTTTTTCCTGCTCATCTATAACCGTTTTGGAAACGGGGTTTTCATACAGCGATTCGATGGCTTGGGTGGTAAGGTCAGGATTGGAAGAGGTCAGTTCCCGTATTTTATCGTTGATTTTGGAGGCCAAATCTTCTTTTAGCACCTCCAATTGGGCCTTTATATCCTCAAGGGTGGCCTTTTTCTTCGCCTCCACCAATTTGCGCGTCTGGGCTTCTTCCTGGGGGTCGGTATAGCCCGATTTCAGGGCCTGCACGAAAAATCCCGCCAAGCTCGTCTTTATCTGGTTCTGCGACTTTGCGCGGCGGGTGACCCTGATCGCCTGTTCCACTTGTGCCTCCGTGCAACCTTCCAGCAGTTCGAGGAACACGGAGGGCGTCACGCCAAATTTCTGCACCACATCGGCATGGAATCGGTTGAACAGCCTGTCTTTATCGGTTTCTGGCCGCTCGGCCTGCGTTTCCTTTGGCTGCGGCGGGAAGGGTATTTCCAAGGATTTGCCGATGAACTCGCCCCGGGCCGTGCGCAGTTCTTCCTCGCTTTTGCGTTGGAACACGAACCGGATGCCCACGACCCGTTTTCCCTCCTTCACCTTTTCCATTTTGGTTATAGTTAGGTCAGTGTGCAGGTTCACGTCGCGAACGGAAGGTGCAATCACTTTTTGGTAGAAATTGCCAAACAAGGGATATTCTTCCGTCAACTCGAACATCCGTTTCATTTCCTCAAAACCCAAGGTGCGCTCGCCGATGCTTTCGTATTGCTTCAACAGCTCGTACACCCGCACGGGGTAAGTGCCCAGTTTCACTACGTTTCTGAGGTCGTAGGCCGTGAAGTTGCGCTGCAATTGCAGCAACATGGGCTTCATTTGCGGGTCGAAAGTGATGTCAATGAATTCTTGGTTCTCCACTCCCCTACCCTTCTCGCCTTCTGACAGGAAATTCACGGAGCGGATGATGTGGTACTCTGTTTCCCGCTGAAATCCGTCTTCTTCGCTGGCCACATTGAAGACCTTGCGCATGAGGCTGCGCGCAGCATCGCGCAGAAACCCGTACGATTGCCCGGAGGTAAGCCCAAAAGTCTTGATGACATCCCGGTACCAGATGCGGTAGGTCTTGAAATCCTCGTCTTCGCGCCGGATATGCGACAACACCGAGAGGAAGACCCTGGTCTCCCACACATCGAACTTGTACCGGGCTTCGATAAGCTGGTTAGACTTCTTGATGAGGGTTATCCCCTTGTTCTGATGATGCCGTTTTTTCATGCCTTTCAGCAATTATAACTATTTTGGAAAGGAAAAAATAATTCAAATGCCTGATAATCAGTTATTTAGCATATTTCTTTCTTTTCCCAAGACCTTAGTCGCCTAGTCTAGGACAACCAAACACTTACCGCTGCTCCAATTTGGTTATAGTAGTTCGAGTTAAAAGCCAATTCTCGCTTAAGAATAGGATGAATGGCTATCTTCTATAACTGAATTGGAAATGCAAGTACGAGAATTGTCAATCCACTGCCAACTATAACCATTTTGGAATTCGATTGAAAAACCCAAGCATGCTCGGAAATGGAACTATAACGGAACTGGAACGACAGCCCTAATCAGGGGCGAAAATAACCAAAATGGAAAGAAAAATAACTAAAATGGAAAAGGTTCTATTTCCAAAACGGTTGCAGTTGGTTCCAATTTGGTTATTCATTGTTCCAAAGCAGTTATATTTAATTCCAATATAGGTATAGTTTCTTCCAAAACAGTTATAGTAAGACTCGTAACAGATTGAATATCAAGCAATTCCAAAGCTAGAAAAGAAAGAAAAGCAATAAAAAGGAGAAATCAACAACAAATGCCATTGTTGGTGTTGATTTTTTGATTTGGAATCAGTGCTTTTGAAAACATGGCGGATGCAAATTGCTTGGGCAAAACTCATCGGAATGATAGGCTGCTATTTATCAACGTTTTGACGTTTAAGTGTTTTTTACTTGAAATAACGTTTAAGTATTATAACGTTTTGACGTTATAACGCTTATGTTTTGACCTTTATGAGTTTGTTCAGCATTAAAAACGTCAAAACGTTTGATTGATTTGACGTTTAAACGTTCTGATTGTGTTGTGCTTTTTTTCTATTCCAGAACCTCAGTATTTCAAAAGCGCTAAAACGTCTTGATGCTTTAGCGTTAAAACGCTTTAAAACTTAACATAGTGTCAAAAAACTATGCGGCGAAACAAACCATTTTAAGGGATTTCTTCTTCCATGCTTCCCAATCCGACGTCCTGGCTGTTTTTGTGTCGCAAAAAGGCTGAAAACGGCCAAATTTCCAACCCTTCGCTTCCTCCGCACAACGAGTTCAGCTAGTCAGTTGTGAAATGCTGCCTTTTTTGACGTCAAGACGTTTTTATTGCAATATTGAGCTAGGCGAAGGATGTCGGGCAAATTTGAACGCTTTAGTGTTTAAGCTCCAAGGTTCAATAACGTTAAGACGTCAAAACGGTGAACAATACAACGTTTTGACGTCTTAACACCATTTTGCAGTAACTATAAATTCAGGTCGCGGCGAATCAGTTCTTCGATATAAGCCGAAGCACTGCCATCGTTGCCTGCTGTATGGATCTTAAAGGCGCGGAACACATCGACTGGCAGCCAGAGCGTGAACCGCCTTTTTTCTACCTTGGCCAGTTCTTCTGGTTCAGGCAGTGGGGTAGGGGAGGGGGGCACTTCCACAGGCGGCGGTGGTGGCGCTGCTTCTTTCGGTGCCATTGTTTGCGGAATGGGCTTCCTTTCTATTTTCCTGGGCTGTAGGCTGGGGGGGATGATATTGCTTTTTGCCATGAGTTGTGGACGCTTGGTTAGAATTAGTGGTAAAAGCAGGGTTTACCAATTTGGTTATAGTTGCTCGAATATTTGCAGTACCTCGTTGGATAGGTTGACCATTTCGGCAGCAGCCTTTGGGTCGTCCTGCTCATAAACGCCTTGGCCATAGAGATTGGCCATGCCGTAGGCCGTGCGCAGGTGGAGCATTGTTTCGAGGATGTTGATATTGTAAACCCGGCTATGCTCCCGTAATGCCTCGATGAACATCTGGTGTACCTTCAAATTGGGCTGCAATCGGTTGATGACAAAGGATGCTGGTATGCGCTGGCCCTTTTCTTCCGAAATCCGTTCTATTTCCTCAGCGATCTGCTCCGTTGACCAGATGTCGTTGCCACCAGTAGGGGAAATCGGGATGAGCACCAAGTGGCTCAGGCTGATGATTTCCCCGGCTATCTTCTCCAGCGAGGGTGGGCTGTCAATGATGATGGTGTCGTAGCCCTCGTTGCTGTAGAGGTCTTCCACCGTCCGCCGGATGGTGCGGTGGTTGCTGTTGGAGAAGACGGGGATGCGCGGTTCCTTCTCGCCCCGTGCGTCGAACCAGCGCATGCTGTTCTGCGAGGGGTCAGCGTCCACGATGCAGACTTTTGACCCCGTGATTGCGTAGCAGACGGCGAGGTTTTGTGCGATGACGGTCTTGCCTGTGCCGCCTTTGTGGTTGATGGATGCTAGTATCATTCAGTGATGTTTTGGGCAAAGGTAGCAACGAATGTGCTTTTACGCTAAAACGTCAGAAAGTTTTTATGTTTTAACGTTTTGACGTTTTGACGTTTTTTTAAAATGCCTTATTTTGAATGAAACTGCCTTGTGGCGAACGTGCTAAAATTTTGCCCCTAAATCAGGGATGTGCCAAAGATCCTTCTTTGTGTCAATGCTGCCGCCCATCTCTTCTTGAACGACCCTGTCCACGATGAACAGTCCCTTTTCAGCCATTTGCCGAAAATTGTCAATGCCATTGTTCGGGAAGCCGGTTCTCGTTCGGTGGATATTGAACTTGTCGGCGAACTTTCTTCCAAAAGCCTTTTCAACGCCTTCTTTTCCGAGCATAAAACCCAATAAACCGCCCCAAGTGGCGGTCGGGTTATCGGAGTCCCAGCCAGCCAGCGACCCGATTTTAATGGTTTCCCGAATGTCGCCCTCCCCATAGAATAGGCTTACCATACTGGAAGCGAAGTTGATGCCAGCGGCAAAGCACGCATTGCAATAAACATTCTTGGAGGTCATATTGTACCCATCTGCCTGTTGCACTTGGTATCGTTGGTAAATTTCATCCCTCGTTTGCTCCCAAGGGATACCCGCTTGATAGCGGCTTTTTACAAAATCGTACATTTTGGCGGGATAGGAATCACTGGGCAGGTGTTTTCGGGCCTCGTCGGCCATCCAAGTGAGGCGCTCTTTTATAGGCTTTTTGTCATCTGTGTAGGAAGCCAATGCGTACATGATGACATAGAATTCCGAAATCCACTCGGCGTTTGCCCTTGCAGTGGTTTGGATGGGCAAATGCGCCATTTTGAGTGCAATATCAGGTCGAGCTGGCGCAAAAAGCCCAAAAATCTCGGTGGTCAACTGCGCGTCTATCATTTCATAATCCGGGTTGTTCTCCGGTGCGCTGGTGGCGGGCGGAGTCATGCCTTGCCGCATCAGGTCGAAGGCCCTTTGGTTGGATACCCAAAGGAAATTTTCCTCCTCCGCTTTGATATGCCTCAGCCACCCTTCCTGAATCTGCTTTCCGGTCAGCACGGTGGCTTTATTGGAGTAGAGCAGGTGCTGGTAGATGTACTCAATGTCGGTATCATCGTCGGCGCCCCAAAGCCCGCCTTCGTCTTGGAAGACAAAATCAATGGTCGGTGAATTGGAGATGCTCAAGCCTGTTCCGCCCCAAATATTGGCCTGATCGGGCTTGCCCCAGTCCTCACGGGTATAAAAAGGCCCTGTTTTTAGCTCGCCAAGATTGCCGATTTTGTCCATCTCGGTCACCAAGCCAGTCCAGTTGGCGATGCATTCTCCCAGCCAAAACCCGTAAAGTTT
>JADLHE010000378.1 GCA_020848965.1 Saprospiraceae bacterium | reverse complement strand
GTGAAATTGGGAGCGTTAAGGTGACATCTTTTTCCCTGCTCGAATCGTCCAATTTAGTTCAAATTGCAAAAGGGAAAAAGGTGTCATCTTAATGCGGTGGTATCGAGATGACACCTTTTTTCGCTGGGAAGTGAATTGTGAAATTGCAAATCAATCGTAGCGAAAAAAGATGTCACCTCAGTCTAGCATACATCAAAACATCTTTCAAGAATGAAAAACAATATCATCATTTTTCTGGGCATGGCCTTATTTGCAACAGCATGTAATCAACCGACTGAACCAGCAGCAGAGGCCAAATCAGCATCCGTTGCGCTACAAGTAGATTATTTGATTTCTTTTGCTGACACGACCAACAATACTTATGGTTATAAAGATTCAAAGGGTGCTGTCGTGATACCTTCAGGAAAATACGATTTGATTTTCACCGATACTTTTCGCAACTATGCAATAGTTACAGTTCCAGATTTGGGTTTTGTTGGCATAGACCGAAATGAAAAAATCCTCTACCAAGTATTTCAATACGATAACGGTCCCGACACACCCTCCGCAGGATTGTTCAGAGTTATAAAGGATGGTAAGATTGGATATGCTGATTTTAAAACAGGAGCTATTGTTATTCCAATACAATATCCATGTGCATGGCCATTTGAAGGTGGGAAAGCAAAAGTAGCCGTAGATTGCAAGGATATTGACGATGGAGAACATTCCCGATGGGAGAGCGAGCACTGGTTTTATATTGATAAAACTGGAAAGAAGCTGAATTAAAACTCAATTTAAGAAATATGAAACGACGCCAAGCCATCACCCTCACCGCCACCATCCTCGGCGGCAGCTTCTTCGGGAGCCAAATCCTGCTATCCGGCTGCAAGGGCGAGCCACGCCAGCCCACCGACGGCCTGCTCTCCCATGACGACATCCTGCTCTTGGATGAAATCGGCGAGACCATCCTGCCTGCCACGGCCAGTTCGCAGGGGGCGAAGGCTGCGCAAATCGGCCAGTTCATGAACGTGATGGTCACGGACTGCTACGACGAAAAGGAACAGGCCATTTTCCAAGCCGGACTGAAAACAGTGGCAGAACGCTCGAAGGCAAAATACTCCAAGGGCTTTATGCAGCTTTCCCCGGAACAGCGGCTGGAACTGCTGGCCAGTTTTGATGCCGAAGCCAAACAAACGGCAAAAGGCGCTCCCCGCCATTTTTTCAGCTTGATGAAAGACCTGACGCAAACCGGCTATTTCTCTTCCGAGCCGGGCGTGACGCAGGCGCTGCGCTACAATCCCATCCCAAAGGATTATATCGGTTGCGTGGATTACAAAGGGGAAAAGGCATGGTATTGACTAACCATTAAATCATGCTTGGCTTGCGCAATCTTCTATCCATTTTCCTGCTTTCCTCTTGGTGCTACTCGCTCCACGGCCAGTCCGTCCATTTCTCGCAGCCGAGCGGCTTTTACCTGGACTCCTTGCTGTTGCAACTCAGCACCGAGACCCCCTACACCATCCGCTATACCTTGGATGCCAGCGAACCAACGGCCAGTTCTACGCCCTATGCCGCCCCGCTGTGGCTGCACGACCGCAGCCCGCAGCCCAACGGCATTGCCGAGGTGCCCACCAATCCGGCCAGTATGGCCGAGGAGTTTCGTTGGCGGATGCCGCAGGGGCAGGTGCCCAAGGCGGTGGTGGTGCGGGCGGCGCTGTTCGAGGGGGATGACCGAGTGGGGCAGTCGGTGGCGGCGGAGTATTTCATCGGGGCGGGCTTAGACAGCATTGGCATGCCCATCCTCTCCATCTGGGCGGACAGCGCAGGGCTGTTCGGCTACGAGCAGGGCATTTATGTGCCGGGCAAGGACTACGACCAGCAACCCTTCGTCTGGCAGCCCGGCAATTATTACAACGAAGGCCCCGAATGGGAGCGGGAGGCCACGCTCAGCTATTACGAGGCGCAGGAACTGGCCCTCCAGCAGCCGTTTGAACTAAAAATACATGGCGGCGGCAGCCGCATGATGCCCTGCAAAAGCCTGCGGCTATCAGCCAAGGAAGGGCTTGGGGCCAGCCGTTTCGAGCATCCTTTTTTCCCCGACCGGGACTACACCGACTTCAAGCGCCTCGTGCTGCGCAATGGCGGGCAGGATTTCAGCCGCACGCTAATGGCCGATGTGCTCATGCAGTCGCTGCTGGCCCCCACGGGCTTGGAGTACCAGTCGGCGAGGCAGGTGGTGGTGTTCATCAACGGCGTTTATTGGGGCATCCACAACCTCGTGGAGCGCTACGACAAATACTACCTCCAGCACTACCACACGGGCGATTTGGAGGCCGTTGACCATTTCGAAATCGTCATGGGCTACTGGCCCAGCGAGGGCAGCAGCTCGGACTTTGAGGCGCTGATAGCCTCGCTGCCCTTCGCCGACCTGAGCGATGCTGCGCAATACACCGCCATTGCGCAGCAGATTGATATTCAAAACTTTATGAACCACCACATCTCCAAGGTCTATGGCGGCGGCGACGACTGGTCGGGCAACAACGAGGAGCTTTGGCGGCCCCAGCAGCCCGGTGCCCGCTGGCGTTGGCTCGTCAACGACTACGACGATGCCTTCATCAACCCGGAAAAGAACGGCTACGGCCATGCCACCCGCTCCGATGGCGTCAATTGGCCCAACCCGGAGTGGAGCACCCGCCTTTTCCGCAGCCTGATGCAGCAGCCCAGTTTTGCGAAGCAATACAAACGGGTCTTGCGCCAGCACCTCGACACCACCTACCACCCGAACCGGGTACAGCGGGCTATTGACTCGCTGGCGGCCATCTATCGGCCCGAAATGGAGCGGCATGTGCGGCGCTGGGGGCATCCGGCATCGTTGGCGCAATGGGAGGCCAATATTGCGCAGCTCAAGGCTTTTGCTGCGCAACGGGCGGAGCGGGTCTGGCAGAATTTCAACGAGTATTTCCCCGATATTTACCTGCCGCCCAACGAGGTTTTGGTGCGCCCCAATCCGGTCAGCGAGGCGCTGTTGGTGGATTTGCCCGAAAACATGTCCGGCGAGCTTGCCTATTCCGTTTTCAACGCAAACGGGCAGTTGGTGCAGTACGGCACTTGGACGAACGAGGCGCAAAATGAATTGGTGGTACGGGATTGGCCCGTGGGCATGTATGTGTTGCGGATGGTAGCGCCGGGTTTCTCGCTTGTGCAGCGATTAATCAAAAAGTAGCGTCCAGTAGCGCCACATCAAGTCCCAATAAGCCTGCATTTCCTCCTTTGCAGCCCCGCCGAGCAGGGCCACTTTCAGCCGCACATTGGCCCGGTACGCCTTGAAAAACTGGAACAGCAGCTCGTCTTCCGGCTGCGTGATGCAGGCGTGTTCTTGCTGGTAAAACCGCAGGAAAGCAGCGGCGAGGTCTGGCCGGGCGTGGTGGTCGAAGTCCATGCAAAGGAAGGCCAGTTCGTTCAGCACGTCGAGGCGGCGCAGGTGCGGCGCAAACTCGACGCAGTCGAAAACGATGGGCGGTTCGGTGAGGAAGATATTGCGGCCATGCAAGTCGCCGTGGCCATCCACCCAAAGGCCGGAGGTGGCCCGTTCTTGCAGTCTTTTCTCGTGCTTTTCGATGAAAATGGGCAGGTCTTCCCGCATTTTGGCGAGCATGGGCAAGGCGTCGTTGCCGAGGGCAGCGGCCAGCGCCGTTTCATGGTGGAAGAGGTCGGCAAAGTCGCCCACCAGTTCCACTGCCTTGAAATGCGGCTGCGCCAAAGCGTGTTTGCGATGAAAAACGGCGATTTGGTGCGCCAAAGGACGGAGGTCGTCGGGCAGCACATCGGCGGTTTTCAGTAGGAGGTCGAGCTGTCGGCGGTCGTCTTCCCGGCGCATCCACACGGCATAGTCCACGGGGTTTTCGATGCCTTCGGCAATGCGCAACTGCCCCTCCTGATAGCCGATGGGCAACACGCCGAGATAGGTCTGCGGTGCCAGCCGCTGGTTGAGGCGAAGCTCTTCGTGGCAGTATTTTTTGCGCAGCGGCAAAGTGCTGAAATCCAGGAAGTCGAAGTGGACCGGCTTCTTGATTTTAAAGGCAAAATCGGGCGCAAGCAGCACCCACGAGATATGCGTCTCGACGAGCCGTGCGCCTTTTCCTTCCCCCGGAAAAGCCTGCCGCTCAAGGATGTCCAGTACTGCTTGCTTGTTCATTTCGGATGTTTTGAAAGGAATGCCGTTGCCAATTCTTCTGCGCTGCCCTGCGTGGTGTCAATGGTCAAGTACGGCGCCTCCAATGGCTCGAACTGTGCCCTGATTTTCTCCAACACGGTTTCGTTCGCCTCGCTGTCGGCACGGGGTTTTGCTACTCGCTGCCGCAAGGTTTCATCGGGGGCCGTGGCCAGTATCCACAGGGGTTTTAAGGCAAACTGCGCCGCCATTTCTTCAAAAGGTTTGCGCAGCGATGCCCGATAAAACGTGCTGTCCACCACCACGGTTGCACCCAGTGCGAGCGCTTGGCGGGTTCGTTCCAAGAGTGCTTCGTACACTTTGGCTTTGTCTGTCGGGCCATAGCTGCCCCACAGCCCCATTTCCCGTCGGATTTGGTCGGAATTGAAGTGCGGGGCGCCCAGTTTTGCGGCAATGGCATTTGCCAAACTTGTTTTGCCGCTGCCCGGCAGCCCAGCGATGAGGATTAGCATGGTTGGGTAGTTATGACCCGCAATTTGAGGTATTTTGGTGCGGGGCCAGCACTTTTTAGTCAAGGCAAGGCATGACTTTTATCAAAAGCTCGAAGGAATAAAGGTTTGAGCGACAAGTCATCGCTCATTTTTGCAGCACATAATAGACGTACTCCATTTCCTTCGATTCAAAATTATTATAGGTTGGGCTGCCCTTGGTCGCTGCAAAATCCTTTATCAAAGCATGAAGGAATTTGGGCACCAACCTAAAAATCATCGCCTCCCGCTCAGCTGAGGATAAATCCAAAGCCTCCAATACATCGTCGGTTATAAACTCGTGCTTTATTATTCTAAATTGGGTGGATGCCAATTGCTGCGCAAGGGTTTGCAAATCGGGGGTATGCCTAAAATCGGTAAAAAGAAAGTACCCATCCGGCTTTAAAACCCGATATGTTTCATTTAAGAATGCCATCATGTCCAGGTATCGGTGCGAGGATTCCAGATTCAGCACCACCTCGAAACTGCCATCTGGAAAGGGCATTTCCTGCGCATTTCCCTGCACGAATTTCAGGTTGTTGAGGGCATGGTATTTATTGCAAAACGCAACCGCTATTTCGCACAAATCCAAGCCTGTGGCCGATTTTGGCAATAAATAACGGGTGACATACGAGAGGCCACCACCTCTGCCGCTGCCAACTTCCAGGATGTCCTTGCCTTTCACGTCAGCCCCCCTGGCGATATAGTCGTAGAGCTGGGCCGAATACCTGTCCTTGACATCTTTTGCTTCCAGATTAATTTGATGGTTATTACGGGAAAAGCCATAGTTCATGAAAATGACTTCCGCTTTTTTGTCAATTTTACTGATATACCAATATAGAAACCTAAAGGTTTTGTCCCAAAGAAAATTAGTAACTACGGACATAAGGCTTGTTTAAACGGTGTTTATTATTCTCATTTAACCATTAGGGTTGACAGCTTCTAATCTTAAAAAGCACTACTCGTCTGTCTTGAATCGCCCTAGCAAATCGGCCAAGCGCCAGCAGTCCTTGAAATTGTTGTACATCGGAACGGGCGCTACCCGTATCACGTTCGGCTCCCGCCAGTCAGCGATGACGCCGTGCTCGGTGAGGTAATCGAAGAGTTTTTTCCCTTCCGCACCCGTCAGTATGGACAGTTGCGCTCCCCGCTCCTCCGGGTTTTTCGGTGTGATGATGTTGAAACGGTTGACGGTTGTCGGTGGTTGGTTGTCGGTGGTCGGTGGGCGGTGGTTGGTGTTCAGCCGCTCAATCAAATATTCCAAGTATGCCGTCAGGCGCAGGCTTTTTTCCCGCAACAGTTCCATGCCCACCTCGTCGAACATATCGAGGCTGACCTTGTGGGCGGCCATGCTCAGTATTTGTGCATTGCTCAGTTGCCAGCCCGCAGCGCCGAGCATGGGCTTGAAGCCTTTGCGCATTAGGAATCGGGTGCTTTCGTCGTAGCCCCACCAGCCCGCAAATCGGGGGAAATTGGGGTCGTTCCCGTGTTTTTCATGCACAAAAAGACCGCTAGGGCCGCCGGGGCCGCTGTTCAGGTATTTGTAGCTGCACCAGCAAGCGAAATCAACGCCCCAGTCGTGGAGGTGCAGCGGCAGGTTGCCAGCGGCATGGGCGAGGTCGAAGCCTGCAAAAGCGCCCACGGCATGGGCCGCTTCGGTTATCTTGGGAAGGTCAAAAAACTGTCCGGTGTAGTAGTTCACCCCGCTGAACATGACCGTGGCCACGGTGTCGCCATGCTGCGCAATGGTGGCCAAGATGTCCTCGGTGCGCAGGGTTTCTTCCCCCGGCCTTGGTGCCACCTCAATCACCGCTTGGTCGGGGTCGAAGCCGTGCCAACGGGCCTGGGTTTCCATGGCGTACATATCGGAGGGGAAAGCCCCGGCCTCCATGATGATTTTAAAGCGCTGCTTTGTTGGCCGATAAAACGAGGCCATGAGCAGGTGCAGGTTGGTCGTGAGGGTATTGGCCACCACCACCTCGCTTTCCAGCGCCCCCACTAGCCGGGCGCTCTGCCCTTGCAGGAATTTGTGGTAGTGCATCCAAGGCATATCGCCTTTGAAATGGCCTTCCACGCCGTAGTCCCGCCAGTTTTTCAACTCCTTGCGCAGCGCCTTCTCCACGCCGTGCGGCTGCAGGCCGAGTGAGTTGCCGGTGAAGTAAAGGACGTTTTTCCCATTGTGTTTAGGAAAGAAAAACCGCTGGCGGTAAGGGCGCAGCATATCGGCTTTGTCGAGGTCTTGGGCGTAGGCGAAGGTGGGTTGGAAATTCATTTAAAATGGGCTGGGTATTCTTAACTGTTTGCAGATATGGATGCAGAGAATTTTATTGATTGTTGGGTGTCGGGGGACGGCAACAGGAGGTGCTTCTGAGTTTTGGGTATTGATATAAATTGAATGGCGACTGCCCTCTCTCATTAGTTGACAACCATGCTTGTTCAAGTGTTGGAGGAATTCTTTTTGCTTCATCTCAGGCTAGTTCCAGTTCTTCACGAATGGCATTTTCATGATAGCCTTTGCTTCTAGACATTTCCCGTTGCGCATCCAGCACCATGTCAAGCGCATCCATGAGGTTTTCCTTGACTTCCTCCAAAGTTTCACCTTGCGTGCAAACGTTTGGCATCTCTTCGATAAATGCCATGTAGCCGCCTTCCTCGGAGGGTTCTATGATGATATTCAATTTCATATTCGTCTTCATGATTGCCAATTTTACATTTGAACCAACAGGTCTTTGTGGGAAATCACATTGCCTTTTCTTGCATTTTCATTTGACGCAACAACCAACTTCTCCAATTCCAATATTGTAATCGGACGACCGTCAATATCGTATCCTATGACTTCATTTTTTTTCATTGATTTGCTTTCTGCGTCGTTTGACATCCTGTTGCGAGTCTAGTTTGAGAACCCCGCAAATTTACACTAATTCCCCTACCTCACAAATGTGCTGGGTGTCTCAATCGTAAATCCAAAATCGTAAATCAAAACAGCGTCCCCTGCTCCCCATAGCTCATCGGATTTTCCAGTTCGAGCAGTTTGCGCTTCATGTCCAGGCCGTAGAAATAGCCTTGCAGGTCTCCGTCCTTGGCAATGACCCGGTGGCAGGGCACGATGATGGCAATGGGATTGGAGCGGTTGGCCAGCCCCACGGCCCGCACGGCATCGGGGTTGTTCAGGCGCTTCGCAATGGCCGAGTAGCTCGTAGTGTGGCCGTATGGGATTTTCAGCAATTGCTGCCACACGCTCTGGTTGAACTGGGTGCCTGCGCTGAAATCCAGTGGCAGGTCGAACTCGGTGCGCTGGCGGTGGAAGTACTCGCTCAACTGCCTCGCTGCCTCCACGATATGCGCTGGCCCATCGTGCCAATCCTCCGGCGGTGCCGCTTGGTTTTGCAGCAGTTGCACACCCGTGATGGCATGCTCGTTCGCCTCGATTTTGAAGCAGCCAAAGGGAGAATGGTAAAAGTACCGATAGCTCATCGTGAGGTGAATTTTGATTTCAGATATAAGACGTACGATATAAGATTTTAGATTTGGGGGGACGTGCTCAAAATCTATAATCTTATATCGTCTATCTGAAATCTTATATCAAATCAATCAAACTTCAGGCTCCCAAACCGGTACCCTCTTCCCCGTTCGCCGAGCATGGCCATTTCCCGCTTGCCGATTTGCTTGCACATCTTGGGGCGCAGGGTCACGCCCGCATCCTGTTCGGCAGAGAGCGGATAGACGCTCACCTCGCCCTTGATATTGATATGCGCCAAAGCTACCACGCTGTTGCTGCGGCCAGAGTAGGTGTAAAGCTTATCGTCGTCCCGGCCAAAGTTGCGGGCATCGTCGTTGAAGACGAAAAAGAAGCCATCACGGGTGGTGGCCATGGCATAGCTGCTGTAATAGCCGCCATCGTTGCGGGTTTCTTGGCGCTTGGGTATGCGGCTGGCCCATTCCACATTGCCATCGGGCGAGATATTGATGGCGATGATGTCGTTGTAGTGGTAGTAATAATCGGGCTGTTGGCGGCCATAGCCATAACCGTAGCGGCTGTAGTAGAACGGGTCGTAGTATGGCGAATAGTAGGGGCTGTTGAGACCGAAATTATTGTTGTTATAATCCTGTTCCACATAGTATTGCTCCGCAAAAAGTACCGCCCCGCCGTCGCTGCGCAAAATCAGGTCATCGAGGGAATAGTCGAACAGTTCCGGCTCCTTGCGGGCGTCGTTGCGCTCGGTCGCCTCCAAGGCCCGCTCCTTGCTTTTGTTGGACATGAAGGCCGTCCGGAATTTGAAGTCGAACTCCGTTGTTTTCCGGTTCTTCAAGGCTCGCTCGTAGGGGTCGAGTTGGAAAAAATAGGTGCCTTTGATGCTGTAAGTGCCCCGCTCGGAATAGAAGCCCGCAAAGGTCAAACTGCCCTCTTTGGTGATGCGGAAAGTGAGGTCGGTAATGAACTTGTCCTCCAAATCAATGCGGTACTCTTCGAAGATGGTTCCGTTGTCGAGATAGGCGAGGGTCACGTAGCGGTAGGTGGGCTTGCCCCGGCG
Organism: Saprospiraceae bacterium; assembly: GCA_020848965.1. GTDB lineage: Bacteria > Bacteroidota > Bacteroidia > Chitinophagales > Saprospiraceae > UBA6168. Next base: position 3,169 of record JADLHE010000378.1, on the reverse strand, counting down.
GCGCCATTTGGCCCCGTCCTCGTAGAGCACGCCCAATAGGAAGACATTGCCTTCTTCGTCCACCCGGTACTCTTCCACGGTGAACTGGTCGTCGTTGTAGGGCAGCACGATGTTCTTTTCCCAAACCAGTTTGAAATCTTGGTCGAAGACCCGAAAGCCGAAGCGCTCCGGGCTTTTCTTTTCGTAGGGCAGTTCGTTGTAAACCAGCAGCCGGGCGCTGTCCTTAGAAATGGCAAAGGCGAAAGTGCCTTCTACTTCCTTGTTGCGGGCCTCGGTCTCGGCCACCAAGTCGAGGTTTTTGTTGGGCAGCAGGGTCTTGGCGTTCAGTTCCTGCCGGAAGAGGTAATTGCGCTTCTTGGCCGTGTTGTTGAACGAGGTGAGCAGGTACAGCTTGTTGTTGAGGAAAAGTACATCCTCAAAGTCACGAACCTTGCGCTTGTACTTGAGGTCGAGCTGCTCGGAACGCAGCATTTTCATTTCCCGGCTGAAGTGTTCGACCCAAAACTTGGGCTTTGAGTTCATGTTCTGCGTCAGCTTTTGGCGCAGCACGTAGAAGCCCTCCGAAGAGATGCCGATGGTTTTGGTGGCAAAGGAGTTATTCGGTTCGTCATTCTCGCTGCCCCAGGTGAGCGTGGCAGGAGCCTTAGCCTTTTGGGCATCCGCCCAATTGCTGGCAAAAAGGAAAAGGGCAAGGAGCGGGATGGATTTCAGAAGCAATGTTCGCATCGTACTGTCTTTGTTTTTGTATAAATGACCATGAAAAAGCGCCCAAAGGTAGCAATTATCAGGTGCGCAAAAAGGAAACAAGGATGCACGGGCTTGGGTCGCTTTTTCAGGAATTTTAACTAGATTTTCACGCAGTCCTTTACCTTCGGCAAAAAATCACGCCCAGTATGATGAAGGTAAAACGGAAATTGGCCTTAGGAATATTACTTGTTTTGACGAAAATGCTCGTTGCGCAGCAACCTGGCGACACTACCCTGCTAAGCCCCCAGAGCTTGAACGAGCGTGACATCCAAACCCCACAGGAAGGCAGCGGCAAGGCATACCAAATGGTGAACGGTAGTAGCCTGCCCATCGAAGCCTTTGACTCGCCGTTTAGCACCTATATCATCACCAAGGACGAAATACGCCGCAACGGCTACGAAACTCTCGTGGATGCCCTCAAAATGGTGCCCGGCATACAGGTGAGCCAGCCCGGCTCCGCCAACGAGGGCGAGACCTTCCTCATGCGGGGCCTGCTCGGCAATGGCTACGCCAAAATCCTTATCAACGATGTGCCCATAAAGCCTGTGTATTTGCCCACCATGCCCATCGGGGCGCAGCTGCCCATCCGGGAGGCCGAACGCATCGAAATCACTTTCGGGACAGGCTCGGTGCTGCAAGGCTGCGACGGGGCGGCGGGCGTCATCAATATCATCACCAAGGACTCCGACAAGCCCGTTTTCATGCAGGCCGACCTCTCGGCGGGCGGTGGCGGCTACAACAGCGTGAACGTGATGTTCGGGGGCAGGCTCGGCAAGGACAAACGGATTTTCAAGTATTTTGCCTACGGCTCCTATACCTTCATGGAAGGGCGGAACATCACCCAAGGGCATTATCTCAATAATGTCCCTTCCACCTACACCGTTGATTCCAGCTACTATAAATCGCCCAATTACCTTGGTGGTTATGATACCCCGGTGATTTCAAATATCCCGCATTTAAGCCGAAAGTTTGGCCTAAACTTAACATATAAGCGGTTTACCTTCACTGCCGAGGCCATGTACCGCCGTGACCATAGTTCGCTGGGGCTGAATCCAGCAGCATTTTCCTACAGCAACCCGCAAACCTTCACTGGGGAATCCATCTTGCGCATGAACCTGCGTATTTACAAGGAAAAAACAAAGAAGGGGCGGGTGAGCAATCGGCAAACCAACCTTTCGTATATCCAATATTCGATGGATTCTGGGTCGTCTATATTAGCACTTTACCCACAGTTGGCAGACCTGCTCAAAAAAGGGGCTGCGTCCGCAGCATTTTGGAATGGCAACCCCGATTCCATTTCCGTTTATTACAATACAGCCTATGACCAATACCTCACCGGAGCCCGGTATTATTTTGGACATTCAGTGGAAGGGCGGCTTGAGCATATACGCAATTATAGGTTATTTAAGAAAATGACTTATACGCTGGGCGTTAATTACCGATTTGCCAATGGGCGGCCTAGGAATATATTGATTCCAAGAACCGTAGTGCCTTCCAAGAACAGGCTTTTTGGCTATACGGATGGATTTATTTTTGACAAAACAACCTATTCATTTATTTCCCAGCGGTATTTATTCGGTGAGCAAAACACTTTTTCCCAATTATTTTATAATGGCAAGAAAATAAAATTAGTTGGAGGAACAAACTTGGTCTATCAGTTTTTTAGTGAAGATTTCAGCAATGTATATGAATTTTTTAGCCCCCAATTAAAACTGGCCGGGCTTTGGAAAATAAAGGAGAACATCAATTTGCGTGCATCTTGGGGCAAAACCTATACGGCTGCCAATGGCTTTCAGACGGAGACATCCCGCTATATCCAAGACTTTGAATTGTTCAACACGATTGACACCCTAAAAGCGGAAAAATCCAAATCTTGGGAAATAGGCGGCAGGTGGCAAAGCAAGAACCAAAAGCTCAGCTTTGACATAGCCTATTTCGGGTTCCACAACGAAAACCTGATTCGATACGGGCACCAAATCCTTTCTTTTGGGTATCCAAATGGCAATTTTGAAGCAAAATATGGCTACCGCAACCTGCCGAATTCTTCCATGAACATCACAGGCTTGCAAGCCAGTTTTTCGGCAAAATTCACTTTATTGGAACGCTTTCAAACCGAGCAACGGCTATCCTTTTTCACCCAAGATTCAAAACTGAAAGCCGATGGCCGCATACTCCTGAAAGCCTATGACCTGCAAATGCCGGAAATGCGCCGGATATGGCAGTATTCGCTGGATTTCAAGCCGAATGAAAAAACCTCCATCCTCCTCAGCACCGTCCGTTATTTTAACCCTAATATTTATCAATACTTGGCCGTACCGCCTAAGTATTTTATTTCGGATTTAACGATAAGGTATGCTTTCAGCAGTCGATTTGATGGCTACCTCCGAATCGTCAATTTATTCAATAAAAAATATGCCGGGAT
>JADLHE010000377.1 GCA_020848965.1 Saprospiraceae bacterium | reverse complement strand
CGCTCGGCCATTGACCATTTTGTGGCCATGATTCAGGATTGTGGTGAAAAAGCCAAGGCCAACGATGCCCATGTGGTGGCCGAGTACCTCGCCCGCCGCTCCGGTCTCATGGACGAACTCAAGCAGGACACCACGGTCGAGGGCATCCAACGCTTGGACAATATCACGAGCTTGTTGGATGGTATAAAAACTTTCGTCGAAGACGATACGGTACAAACGGTGGACGGTGGACGGCTGACGGTGGACGAAGAAACGGCTGACGGTGGACGGGAGACGGCTGACGGTGGGCCAGTTGACAATTTTGATAAATCGTTGTCGGGTTATTTGCAAAACATCGCACTGATGACCGACCAGGACGATGCCAATAAGGAGGGTGATTACGTGACGCTGATGAGCGTCCACTCGGCCAAGGGCCTGGAGTTCAAGAGCGTGTTCATCACGGGCTTGGAAGAGCAGCTGTTCCCGTCGTTCATGAGTTTTGATACACCGGAGGGGCTGGACGAGGAGCGCCGCTTGTTTTATGTGGCCATTACCCGTGCGGAGCAATTCCTGACGCTCAGCTATGCGGCCAGCCGTTACCGTTTCGGGCAAGAGCGAAGCAATCCACCGAGTCGGTTCTTGGATGAAATAAACATGGCGCATTTGGATGCCTCGTCGCCCATCGGCAGTCGCTCTGCGGCACCAGCGGGCAAATACGAGCGGGCAGTCGCCCATGCAGCACCCACGGCAGGTTCTTCGCCATCAAAAAGCGGTGTTTCGGGCAGCTTCAAGCCCCGTGGCCCGCAGCAGGAGGTAGCGCTGCGCATTGACCCGGCCAGCTTCAAGCCTAGCCCCAGCGAGCATATTCAGGCAGGGCACAAGGTTTTGCACCTGAAGTTCGGAGAGGGCAAGGTGGTGGCCGTGGACGGCAGCGGCGACAAGCGAATGGCGACGATTTTCTTCCCTGATTTGGACGTGGATAAGCAAAAGCGGATTATGCTGAAGTTTGCGAAGCTGCAGATTGTGGGGTAAGTTTGACCAAAAATCAATGAACATGCTGTCGCTAAGGTTCTATATCTTTTCCTTTTTTACCTTGTTTTGCTCGTTGGCAAGTAGTCAAAACGATTCTATTGCCCTAATAAATGAGGTGCCACCTGAATTTCCGGGTGGTGAAGCAGCAATGTTGAACTTTATTTACAGCAACTTTAATCTACCTTCTGCTTCTGATGCAGATAGCCTTATTGGAACGGTTTGGGTTCGATTTATTATAGACGAAAATGGTTATGTCCTTAATCCTACCATTATTAAAGAGGCTGATTCATTAGTCGGTGTTGAATTATTGAGGGTTGTCAGAATGATGCCGAAGTGGAAACCTGGCATTCAAAATGGCAAGCCTGTCAAGGTTATTTTCAACTTGCCGTTCAAATACCAATTGTTTGAAACCACCCAAGCCACCAACATCTACCGACCACACAAGGCCGACAGCATGGATATTGCGGCAGGGCTTTATTTGACCTGCGGCTATATTGGATTGGCTGGCAATTTTCATGATTATCTGGGCAATATGGCGCTGCTCGGATATGGCGTCCAATTTGATATCAAACGGTTAAATCTCATGGCCGAACTGGAGTTTGGCATAGGGGCGAAAACGAAGCAGGAGTTCGATGCAAATGGTTACTGGAAGAAAGAAAGGGGTGTTGTCTTGTTTTCTACCAACTTGGCGGCTGGCTACCAGCTTTGGTCAGTCAAAAATTGGGAGTTTTCACCTTATTCTGGGTTAAAAGTAAATACGCTTGGCCCATCCAAACAGGAATCTACCGACCCAAAGGATGGCTTCCAGCTTTCGCAATTCGCATGGCCGGTCGGCATCACAGCCATGCACCGTTATCATTTTAAAGACCGTGGGCCTATGCGCTCAAATGCCACTTTGTTGCAGTTGGGGTTTGAGTATAATTATTTGAAAATCAATGATTTGCTGAAAGGACACCTCTTTTTAATCAAATTAAAAATAGGAAGAGATTGGATGTCAAAGAAACGCTTGCAAGATGCCCTATCCGTTAGCAAAATCTGAAATTCAATGATTTTTGAAAGTAAACAGCCTCAATTTTTTAGTTGGATTCAGCAAAGTTTGGCAACAAAAATTTACCACTCGGCCTTGCCAAATAGAGATTGATATAATGTGAACTTTGGGCACAAAATGTAGCTGAAAAGATTCACCCCCACCTCATTTCCAACGTCTTCAAATTAAACAATAGCCTTTTTCCCATCAAATTTACATGCCCCGTGCCGCTCAAATCCTTCAGCACTTCGAGGCAGGCGATATTCGCAAAAATGGCATTGGATGCACTACTGGCGGGCGCTGCATGGCGGGCGTGGTAGCCTTTCACTGTCTCGTCTTGCGAAGCAATAAGACCCGCCCATGATTGAAAAAGCTCGTCGTAACCGGGCGTGTCAGGGCCGAAAAATGGCCCGATAAGGCCCTGGTAGCCCATATATCCGCATTTCACCGCCTTGAAATTGAACTCTTTGCGCAGGTCGGAAGCCCAGAGCGGCAGTTCCACGGCTTGGTCGGCGGAGAGGATGAGGTAGTCCACGGGGGCGATGCGCTCCAAGAGGGAGCGGAGGGCCGATTTGGAGTCAATCATGCCGATATAGGGTTCAATTTGGCAGGCTGGATTGGTGAGCAACAGGCGGTGCTTTGCGGCTTCCGCTTTCGGTTGGCCAATATCGGCAGCGGAGAAGAGGATTTGGCGGCTAAGGTTGCTCGTTTCCACGGTGTCGCTGTCCACGAGGCTCATTTTGCCGATGCCCGAGGCCGCCAACGACAGGGCGAAATAATTGCCAATTCCACCGATGCCGATGACGGCCACATGCGCTTTTGAAACCCGCTCTTGCCGAAGGCAACTCTCCTGATATTCGGTCACGGGCTGCATGGTGTCCCAAAACAGCAGCTGTCGGTCGTAGCGCTCGAACTTCTGCGTGTCCGGCTCCACGAACCGTTCCAGCACGCCCATTTCGAGCATGTTTTCCACAAAACCCTGAACGTCAGCGGGTTGAATGCCTAGCTCTTCGGCCACGTTTTTTGACAATAAGTGCTCATCGTTCGTTTCGAGCAAGTGCTTGAGGAAGCACTCCGAAAACGCCTGCACTGGCAATTTGATGCCCTCATCTAGTGTCTTGATAAAGTCGAAATTGCCTTCGTGGCGAAGTAGTTGGTAAAAGCGTTTTACCCTGATTTTTGATTGGTTCATTGCTAGTCATAAAAAAAGCCGTTTGAAGCAACCTCCAAACGGCTTTGTGTAGTTGAATGCAGCATTAATTGTGGTCCCAACCACCACGTTCGTTCCCGCCTTTTTCATAGTTGGAAGGCTTTGGGATTTCGATGGTCGGTTTGGAATCTGGTGGTGGAACGGCTGAATCAGCATCGCCACTACCGCCAAATAGCGACATCACGAGGATGATGAAGTTTGTCAACATTGGTTCGTTTTTAAAAAGTAAAAATGGATATAGATGATTTTGTGAAATCAATTAAGGTCCCAGCCGCCGCCTGGCTCTTTGCCGCCTTTTTCGTTGTCGTAATGGGTGGGTTTCGGAATCTCGCTGCCGGGTTTCGGGTTGGGGGCCGGCTTGGCGTCTGTGTTTGACTGTTGGAAGAGTCCTAGGTAAGAGAATACCAGAATCAGTAAGTTTGTCAGCATAGTAATTTGGTTTGTTTAAAAAAGAAGCTGCAATTTAAGGAGGTCGTGCATAAAATCAAACCATTGGGGGATGGATGTTACAAATATTTATTTGGTGAATATGGTCGGTCGTGAAACAAATTAGCTGGATTTCTGGGCATTCAACCAGTTTGGATGAACCTTTCCAACAGCCACTCCCTTTCCCCAACAGCCTTTGTTTCTAGAATCTCTTGGCGCAATTGTTCTTTTTGTTCTTTGTTCAACGGGTTGATAGTCAATAGTTTATTCGTAAAGTACAAGGTGTTGAGGTAATTTTCCTTGTGGTAGCCAAGTTCTTTGCCCTTGCGCTGTATGAACCGCTGAAAGCTTTGAAGTAGGCTTTCCAGTGCCTCCGTTTCGCCCTGTTCAAAATAGATTTTTAGCAATAGTATCTTGGCATCAAGGTTTAGGAACAGGTCTTCATACTCCACTTTGTGCAGCAGGCGCATGGCCTTGTCATATTCGCCGCATGCGTGGTGCAGCTTCGCCAAATTGTAATCCGTATAGTTTCGGCGATGGCGTGCCTCCACCATTGGGCCGATTTTTTCGATGAAAGTCCCCGTCCACTCGAATTCACCGAGGCGGATGGCGATGCCAGCGATATTTTTGAAAGCATAGCGGCTGAGTTGGCCATTTTCGAGCAGCACGTTTCGCTCTAAGGCCGAGCGGTACAGGTCGAAGACTTCTTTCAGGTAGCGCCCTTCTCCTTTGTTGTATTGTTGAATGCAGAAATTGATGGCCAGCAAATAAACCAGCCGCAGTTCGGATGCAGGCAATGCCTGTCCGTTGTCGAAAATCCCATTTTTCAGCTTAGCAAAATAGCTATCGTTGCCCGTTGTGGCGGCTTGGTAAAAGTAGAAGTAAAGGGCAATAGCCGGGTGCGCATCCAGCCAAGGGGCTTCTTCAAGATAACCGAGCACCAGGTTGAGCAGGCCCGTGTCGTATGCAACGTTGGCCACGGCCCCGTGCGAGAGGGCGACGCAGCTTTGGCGCAGCTTTTTCGCTAGGAAAGCAAGGTCGAGCGAGTGGTTGACGGCTTGGAGGTTGCGGGGGGCGGTGCGCTTGGTTCCTTCGGAAAAAGCCAGGGTTTCGGCCTCCAGCAGGTAATTTTTTTCATAAAAATGGAGGTCGTGGTGGCCTGAGCGCTGGTGCAGCTCGGTTGCCCGTTCAAGGCTGTGGCGGGTCGGTTTTTCCAGGCCTAGTCGGCGGTAGGCAGCAGCGAGGTGCAGTTGCCATTGTACGGGGTCGGCGGTGGCCTCCTTGCTGGCGAGGTATGCCTCGATGACCTTCGTCAGATAGCTCATGCAATACCTAAGCTGCTGATGGTCAAATGGTTGCGAAGTGTAGGCCGCCTCCCATACCGCCTCGTTGGTGATGCCGGGGAAGTCTTTTTCCAGCTTTTTGTCCAAGAACTCGAAAAGGAGTTGCACGTCTTCCCGGAGGTTGTGGTACGGCGATCGGACGAACTTTCGGAGCGCCCGGCGGTCTTCAGCGGGGAGTTTTTGGAGGAGGAGAAGGAGGTCGGAGGATTTCATTTTTTTCGATAAAAATTACTAAAAAAGATGCAAAATAAGGAATTATTTTATTTTATAATTTCGATAAACCTGATTTTTTGTCCTTGGTTACTTGGAATGCCGGCGTCACCTTTGCAGCGTGAACATTTCTCCTTCAATCAATAAACGTACTTTCATGAGACTCTCATTATTTAAAATTATTTTTTGTGTGGCTTTTTGCTTGTTGACAAGGGAGGCTTTATTAGGCCAAGGGTGGCGAAGGGTATATAATTTTGGGCAAGACGAATATGCACATACCCTTCTGAACACCCAAGATGGAGGTTTCCTAATGGTTGGGTCTCAATTGATAAAAACCAATGCGTCAGGTGATATTGCATGGACAACCCAATTTCCCGCTAATTCGCTCGGCATGTTCACTAGTGGAGCAACCCAGGCAGAGGAACTGCCCGACGGAAGCTTTATAGTTGTTTTTTCTCCAAATTCATCTCATTCAGTCATATTGGCAAGGTACAATAATTCGGGGCAACTGGAATGGTCTAAGCAATTTGATTATGGCACTTGGGCAATTCCATCGGCTGTTGCCGCCACCCAAGATGGGGGATATATTGTTTCGATAAATTGTGATTATGGTACTCAATCAGAATGTGCAAGAATTGTGAAAACCGATACCGACGGCAATATTGACTGGCAGAAGGAATATGACATCACCCAAGACTCCGTAAAATCAATTCAATCCGTTATTCCACTATCTTCGGGTGGCTATGCGATTTGCGGTGAGCATGCACCATTTACTAACCGTGGCCCCTTCTTGGCCAAATTGGACAATAACGGAGATACTGAATGGCGAAAAAATTGGACTGCATCCATAGATTGTTTTGCGTATTGTATTGTTGAAACCCCTCAAAATGAAATCATGGTAGTGGGTGATTGGCCTTCACCAAGCAATGAAAAAAGTCTATTTGTTGCAAAACTTGAAATGGACGGGAATGAATTATGGTTTAATATCTATGATGAACTAACCCCGTTTTATAGCCATGATGCAGTGGTATTGCCTAATGGGGAGCTTGTATTGGCCGGTACTTTGAACCCTTATAACTGGGGATTTCAAAAAGGTTCAATCGTGAAAATCAATGGGGATGGTACAAAAACATGGCAACAGGATTATGATAATTATGACCATTCTGAAAGTTTTAATTCGATTGTTGCAACATCGGATGGTGGGTTTGCCATTGCAGGTATAGTATATCTTATTAATAATCATTATGATGCTCTGCTCATTAAAACCGACTCCCTTGGGAATGTATTTTCCCATACACTATATGGCAATGTTTTTAATGACTTAAACTTGGACTGTCAACTTATTGCGGAGCCTGGCCTTCAAAATTTTATAATAAAAGCAGCGGGTGTTGACACCTACTATGCCCAATCGGACAGTCTTGGCGATTATGAAATACTTCTGGATACCGGAAATTATGAATTGAGCATTGTTCCCATGAATTATTGGGAGCCATGCAATTTGTCGTACCCCATTAACGCTGCTACTTTATACGATTCGACAAGGCTTGACTTGCCGATGCAGGGTGCTATAAATTGCCCATTAATGACCGTTGAAATTTCAACGCCTTTTTTGCGGCAATGCAACCAGGGGTATTATGCGGTCTCCTATTGCAACTATGGCGTTGTCCCAGCCGTGGGTGCCACCGTGGCAATAACTTTAGACCCTGAAATACATTTCAGCAGTGCCACTGCACCGCTCCTTTCCCAAAATGGCCAAGTGCTTTTGTTCGACCTGGGCAACGTGGGCACATTCGACTGTGATTACTTTAAAATCTATTTTACAATAGATTGCGACTTGACACTTATCGGCCAAACCTTATGCTCCGATGCCCATATCTACCCTGACTCTATCTGTGCCAACAACTGGGCAGGCCCAAACCTAGAAGTAACTGGTATTTGTCAGGGTGATTCCGTCCATTTTACCATCACCAATACGGGCGGCGACATGCCCCAGCCGCAAGCCTATATCGTCATCGAAGATAATATCATCTTAATGACCGACGACATACAATTGCTTGAAAATCAAACATTTCAATTCAGCGTGGAAGCTCAGGAGGGTGCCACCTACCACCTCCTCGCTTCACAAGACCCCAATATGCCAGCCATTTTTGGATACCAATACGCCACGGCAGCTGTTGAGGGCTGTTCAGGCACTGCAAACCCGGCTGCTATAAGCCAATTCCCACAAGACGATGGCGAGCCTTGGCTCAGTATTGATTGCCACGAAGTCGTAGCCAGCTTTGACCCTAACGACAAATCTGCCATGCCCACAGGCTGGCAAGATGAACACTTTATTCAAGCCAGCACCGAATTGGATTATCTCATCCGTTTCCAAAACACGGGCACCGACACCGCTTTTCGGGTGGTACTCATTGACACGCTTTCTTCTTTTTTAGACCCAACAACCATCCGGCTTGGAGCGTCTAGTCACCCTTATAATTTTAGATTAAGCGGGCAGGGCGTCGCTAAGTTCATCTTTGAGGACATCCTACTGCCCGATAGTAATGTGAATGAAGCATTATCCCACGGCTTTGTGCAGTTTCATATTGCGCAACAGCCTGACAACCAGCCTGGTATGGTCATTGAAAACACGGCGGGAATCTATTTCGATTACAATGCACCCGTTTATACAAACACGACTTTCCACACCATTCACATGCCATGGATGCGGATGGTGAACGGCTCCTTGGAGACATTTAAGGATAAAATGTCGGTGAAAATCTCGCCGAACCCAATGGGCGATTGGGCAATGATTGAATTAGAAAATTTAACGCCTGGCGAAAACAGGTTGGTCTTATTGGATGTGAACGGCAAAGAGGTTTTGCAGCAGCCATTTACCCAAAACAATACGCTCGTTCAGCGCAGCGGACTGGTGGCAGGCTTGTATTTTTTCAAAGTTGAAAACACCGCTGGTCTATTGGCCACAGGCAAGTTAATCGTGCGATAAATCAACTCACGCCAAACTTCAATTCCGGCTCCTCCACCAGCAAGTACTCGAAGTTCACATAGTCGCAGGGTGGTAGGTCGTCCAGTTTGCGCACCCGCAGGTCGGTGATGTCCGACTCGTTTTTATAGAGGAAAATGCCCTCCCAGACCTCTACCGTGGTAAAAAGAGCGAAATAGTCACGTTGGGCAGGCTCTGGCATGGGGTATTGCACTTCGTGGAAGAGCTTTCCGGCGGGTTGAGGCAGGGCCAGGTATTCCTGTATTGCCTCGGCCATGTCCAGCACGGTGCCGAGGGAGTGGCCCTCGTCTTGGCAGTCCAGTTCCCAAAGGCCGTCCATGCCCTTGCTCAGGTCGGATTCTTTAAAAAAGACGGCTTCAACGGTAACGTTCCTCGGTATCAGCAGCACATCGGGCCGTAGCTGCGGGAGCAGGTTCAGCAGGATGGACACCATCGGTTCCCGCTCCAGTGCCGTGTCCATCGTTTCGGTGAAAAGCAGGTGGTAGTCCATTGCCGAAGGCACCTGAAACAGTGTGGCGTCGGACAAATACCCTTCCCGTAAATAGGGCTGCAATCCCAATTCCGAAACTAGCTTGCGGGCTGTCAGCAGCGATTCGTCGTTGATTTCGAGTAAGGTGAACTGCACTTCCGCTGGCGTGAAAAGTGGTGCTACCATCGTCAAAAATGGCGCATAAGGTCCACAGCCAGCATACAGCACTTGGATGGTTTCGCCGGGGAATTTGTACTGTGCTTCCAAAATAGCCGTGTGCATCCCTTTGAAAAACTGGGTCGTTCGGTGGAAGTCCAACAAGCAACGGGCAGCCTCGTTCACGCTGATGGCCATGCCAGAGGAGGCCTGCACGTCTTGGTGCCAAGCGTCTTCGCCGTCGAAGCCGGAGACTAGGGCCATTTCTGAGAAAATCTCGTGAATGCGCTCGATGATGCTCTGCTCGTGCATTGGTTCGATATAGGGGTCGAGCAGGTAGGAAGCCAGTTCCTTGATGGTCTGGAGCGGCTCTTTGATTCTAGTCATTGGATGGCTTGCGCCCAAGCGCAAGGACTGCCATTTGGAGCACTCCCAGCCTGTTTTCCAACATGGAGCCAAGGTGGGAAGCCTGATTTGGCAATGCAAATGTCCGTTTTAAAAATGGCTTTGATGGAGTTGGGGAGAAAATAGGCCAAAGCAAGGCTGAAAATCAAGGGTTTTTCGCAAAAAAGCTACTTCGAGTTTGGGTCGGCTGGGATTTTCTTTTGCTAGCTTTGTGCAATATGTACAATATCAAACAATGGGAAAACGAACTGGCTACAATTACATTTCCGATGAAAAAGAGCATATCTACCGCTTCACCAGCAAAGGGCCAAAGGGTGATATACCCAAGATAGCAGTAATGAGTCCTGCTTTCAGAACGGCATGGTACTTAGCTTTCGGCGATGCTATTGGCGATGAAGGGGATTTCGATGACGAGGTAGTTACCAATAATGGTGACATGAAAATGGTACTATTGACTTTGGCCAATATCGTTAGCGATTTTTTGGCCAAACAGCCTGACGCTGAGGTCATTATCAATCCAGTTGATGAAAAGAGGAAGCAATTGTACAACAGGATTATACAGCGCAACTTTGACGAACTTTCGAAAGAATTATTCATATTCGGTGTGATTGGCAAGGTGAAAACACCCTTGGAATTTTCACCCATAACTATTTACGAAGCATTCACGGTTTTGAAAAAAACCACTAATTTTGACAAAAAAAGCAGCAAATGACAGAAGCGCAAAAAGCAGCAGCTAAACAGGCCAAGGCAAACGGCATATATTTTCCTGAAAAATTTAGGAAAAGCTTGCCCATTGCTGCGCTTATAGGTGTTACCGATTACCGTGAAAAGCATCCAGAAGGTTGTTTGCAAGCTTTGTTGGCTCAAATCTTTGCTACTGCCAACCCCAAGATGCCCCCGCTTTACTTACTCGAACTTGCCCAACACGTTGTTGAGATTTGGTTAGACCAAGAAGCAAAACAAGCCTCCGCCATCGCCGCCTGACCCCATTCATTTTACAGCCGAAAATCCCCGTCCCGATTGCCGAGGTGGGGATTTACTTTTGCTACCTTTACCCAATAAACACTACTTAAATGCTATGAAGAAACGGGAAGGGTACGATTTCAAACTAAGCGAAGATAAAATCCGATATGAGTTCACCAGCACCGGCCCGAAGGGGCGTATTGGGAAAGCCGTCCTGTTTGAAATGATAGCAGAAGAGGTTTGGAACTTGTCGTTCGGTGATTTGTCCGCCGATGGCGATTTTGATGATTCTATAGTAACTGACAACAATGACATGAGAATTGTACTGCAATCGCTGGCGAATATCATCCATGATTTTTTTGACCAACACCCTAATTGCGAGGTATTCATTGACCCAGTTGACAATCGTCGAAAACTACTTTATAACCGCATTTTTCAGGAAAAGCATGTAGAGATTCAATCCATATTTGAAGTGAGTGGTGTGCTCAAACAACCGCTAAGAAGAGAGGGTTATTCGCACCAAATAACTTATGATTGTTTCCTAGTCAAACGGAAATAGCCTATCTTTGGACAAGAAATCCATCAAAATGACAGCTACCGAAAAAAAGAAAAGCATCCCAATGCAGTTTTCGAGGAAATACAGAACAGCATTGCCAACCGTAGCCTTCATTGCCGTCGAGGCATTGCGGGAGAAGCATCCCGAATGGCCTTTGAACAAAACCTTAGGAGAAATCCTAAGCACCACTAACCCCGACATGCCCCCCCAATTCCTCCTCGAATTCACCCAGCACATCATCCAGCATTGGATTGCCTTGGAGGCAAAACAAGCCGAAGCCATAGCCGCCTGACCCCGCCCATTGTGCAGCAGGAAAATCCCCGCCCCGATTGCCGAGGCGGGGATTTACTTTTGCTGACTTTACCCAATAAACACTGTTTAAATGCTATGAAGAAACGGGAAGGGTACGATTTCAAAGCAAGCGAAGACCGAATCCGCTATGAGTTTATAAGCACGGGGCCGAAAGGCAATATTGTCAAAGTGGTCGAATTCGCAGACCT
>JADLHE010000376.1 GCA_020848965.1 Saprospiraceae bacterium | reverse complement strand
TTCTTGGAGAGGTTGAGCAGAAGGTCGAAGGTCTGCTCCTTGAATTCCTGGGCTTCCCGGCTATTGGGCCGCAAGGTCCAATCCATTTGAAGGCGGTTGAAGGCAGGGAAGGCAAACTGCCCGCCTTTGAGCTTATTGTTGAAAAAGGCCAGCACCTTCACTTTTTTGCCTTGCTTGCGCAATTGCTCCGCATAGTCGAGTACTGTTTCCCGTTCGGATGGCTCCGTCCCGTCGAAGAGGATGCCGACCGTGGTGGCATTGTCGAGGTACATGGATGCCCGCTTGGGCTGCTGCTTGGGCAGTTCTTTCTCCAAATTGCGTTGATGGAGGCGGGCACGTATTTGTTCTATTAGCTGCATGATGCAGGCGTTTGTTTTTGCGGAGCAAAAGAGGCCGGATGATGAACGAATGTGGTGGGATAATGCCAGTCAGCACGTCTTCCCATACCTCAACACCTCATACCTACATCCTCATATTTCCTTCCCTGCTTCTGCTTCCGCAATGGCTGGAATAGTATCATAAACGCCCATGGAACTGTACTTGTTGATTCGGGCTTCTATCAGCTCGTCAGTTGTGAGTTTTCTCAATTCCGCAAGGGCTTTCAAAATTTCTTTTTTCAGGATGGTTGCCATTTCTTCTGGCTGCGAGTGCGCCCCGCCAAGTGGCTCTTTAATAATGCCATCAATGAGGCCAAAGGAGAGCATGTCGTTGGCAGTAAGTTTGAGTGCCTCGGCTGCCTGCTCTTTAAAGTCCCAGCTCCGCCAAAGAATGGAAGAGCAGGATTCTGGAGAAATGACGGAATACCAAGTATTCTCAAGCATAAATACTTTGTCGCCAAGGCCAATGCCAATGGCGCCACCCGATGCACCTTCGCCGATGATGACGCAGACAATGGGCACCTCCAATTTGGCCATTTCGAACAAGTTGCGGGCAATGGCCTCCGCTTGTCCACGCTCCTCTGCTTCAATCCCAGGAAAAGCGCCTGGCGTGTCTATCAGCGTGACAACGGGGAACCCAAAGCGCTCGGCCATTTTCATGAGGCGCAGCGCCTTGCGGTAGCCTTCGGGGTTGGCCATGCCAAAATTGCGGTACTGCCGCATTTTGGTGTTGGTGCCCTTTTGTTGGCCCATGATCATCACGGTCTGGCCTTCTATTTCGGCAAGTCCGCCCACGATGGCCTTATCGTCGCCGAAGGTTCGGTCGCCGTGCAGTTCGATGAAATTCCTGCAAATCTGCTCAATATAGAAGAGGGTATAGGGGCGCTCAGGGTGGCGGGAGAGCTGCACCCGCTGCCAAGCGGTAAGGTTGTCGTAGATTTCCTTGCGCTTGGCGTTGATCTTGGCCGCCAGCTCCTCAATCATGGGGGAGACGTCGAGGTCGCCCTCTTCGCCCACCTGCCTGATTTTGTCCAACTGCTCGAACAGGCTTTCCAGCGGCTTCTCAAAATCCAAAAAGACCATGAAATAAGTGTTTGCGTTTGCCTTTTGCCTTCGGTAGCGGGACCGAAACAAGGGCATCCTTGTTTTTAAAAGGGTGACAAAGTTAGCAAACCCCTTTGCAGTGCCGTGCAGTGAAAATATTTTTTTTGATTTTTTTCCACAAGGGTTGCATGTAAAAAAAAGGTGTTATACCTTTGCGACCGCTTTTGAAGAAAAGCAGACAGGCTCGGTCGTTCAGGTGGTTAGAATCCCTGCCTGTCACGCAGGGGGTCGCGGGTTCGAGTCCCGTCCGGTCCGCATCAGAAAATCAAGGAGCCTCGCAAGTGCATGTCGCTTGCGGGGCTTTTTGTTTGGCGGCAGTTCATTTGGCCAAAAATCAGGAAGGCCCTGCAAACAGATTTCTCTTGCAGGGCCTTCTTTTTCCACTAATTCAAGGGGCTTTCCTTAAAGCAACTTCCTAATCTCCCCAAATAACTTGTCCTCATCCCCCGGCAGATATTTGCGGGTGTGGTAGGCAATATTGCCGCCCTTGTCCAGCACGAAGATTTGTGGCAGGCCGTTCAGTTCGCCGGGCATCACCAGGCGGAACTCCCGGTTCAGGTCGTAGTAGGCTGGGAAGGGCCATTTGGCCTCGGCCACCCGGCTCACAAAAGCTGGGTAGTTCTTGGGCCAGTCGGTGCTGACGGCGTAAAAATTGAAATCGGCCTGTTGTTTCCAGCCTTCAAACTTCTCACTGATGGCCTTCAGTTCCATCCGGCAAGGCCCGCAGGTGGTCAGCCAGAACATCACCACGGTGGGCTTTCCGTTTTTTTCAAAAACTTGGGCCGAATTGAGCGTGTCGCCTGCCGCATTGCGCAGCGGAATCTCATAAGGGAAAGCGGCCACTCTCTGGTTCACGGGACGGGCATTGTCCACATAATAGTTGTGCTGGGGCACTGGCAGGGGAGCCTCGCCTTGGTTTTGGCCGTAGGCCAATGCGGAAACAAATAGGATGGATAATGCCAACAGGTTTCTTTGTATCATTTCTTGAATTGTTTGATGCCTGCCATTTACCAAGAAGGAATAATGGATTTGCGATTTATACAATACAAAATTAGTTCCCTTTCGCTTGGGCAGGCACAATCAATACTTCATTACTTTTTGCCGGAAACCAATTTGCCCCTCTTTGCCCGTCACGCCAGCCACCACGTACATGCCCGGTGGCAGGTCTGAAAGGTCAACGGCCGACTGGCTGTTGATGAAATTGGCCTGCACGCTTCTGACCAATCGCCCATCCGTTGTTGTAATCAAAATAGGAAGGCTTCCCTCGTGCGGATATTCCAACTGTATATTGCAATTGGTGGGGTTGGGGTAAACCAGCAGCTTGTCAATATCGGTTGGCGATGGAATGTCTTTTGTGAAGTATTGCTCCGCAAAAACCACCGCTGTCGTGCCGAGGGTCATGCCGATATGGCGACCCGGTATGTCGTCCATGGGCGGGTGGATGCCGCCCCAGATTCGGGAAAGGCTGCACTGGTCGGAGGCGTCACGGTAAGTGGCCCATTGCAGGGTGATGTCCTCGCTGGGGCCATCTTCAAAGACGAGATAAAGGTTTTTCTCGCAATGGAACTCGCCCATACCGCCCGGAAAATAAGGGTCGGCAGTGATGGCGGTGAGCACTTCCGCTGCTGTGCGGCTATAGGTGCTGTGGCCGGAAATAAAGCCCGGAAAAGGCGGCGTCACAAAGGTCGGGCGCTGATAGGGCCACCAAAAATCGGCCAAAATCCAGTCCACGCCCGCTACGTCCGTGGCAGGGCTTTCCACATAGTTTGGGCCACGCCATGCCCGCATTTTCAGCTTGCCGATATTTTCGCCTTGCTGTCCTTGCAATGCGTCGCCAGTTTGTATGATTTCAATGAAGCCGGGAATAAGCGGCAGGCCACCGGGGTGGTAGCTGGGCAGGCTTGGGTCGGAGCTTTGGCCCAGCTCTGCCATGCCCCTGAGTGCGGTGATGGGCCGGCTGCTGTCGTACCAACCTTTGAGTCCCCAAGCTGTCACGGCGGCATCGTGCATGGCCCCGCCCAAGGTGAGGTAGGATTTTACGTCCCACTCCAAAGTGTCGAGCACAGGGCCTTGGCCCCGCCATTTGCGCACGAGGCTCGGCTGGTCGTTCACGTAGTTCCAAATCTCGAACCAGTGGCCGGGCGGGGTAGTGGAGTTGGGGCCGTCGGCCCAAAATTCGGCCAAGACCCTTGCATAATTGCCCCGGTGTACAACTTGCGGAGCATAGGCTTGCCCCGTTTTGGGGTTGATGGAATGGCCAGGACTGGCGTCGCCGCCGTTTTCTAGGTCATAAAAATTGCGAAGCCCTGCCAAGTCGGTCGGGTAGTCGGTGATATTGCCGATGGATGCAGGTGAAATGTCCCACAGTACGCCATCAGCGGGGTCGAGGTGCGATGACCACGTTGCCACCAATGCGTGGTTCCATTGGTAATCAGCCTCAATGCCACCGGGGCCCAACATTTTGTGCTGAGCCGGTGCCCCGGGGTCATGATAGACCACGTATGGGAAGTTATCACGACTAAATAGCGAAGCATCGGTCGGCTGGAGGGCGAAAGGCAGCACTTGGCCCCATTCCGTAGTAAGGGCGGTTTGCATGTTGCCGGGGATGGGGTTGCCACTCTGGTCAATGATTTGCGACATCTGGAGCGGCTGCCAGCGGTTCATGTCCACCACACCGGAGGTGCCGTGCTCGGCCACTTTCAAGGGCGGGTTCACGGGCTGGTAGAAGAAGTTCTGGTAGTTGTTGGCCTCGTTGGAGCCGTCCTGCAAGCCGTAGTCAATAATGGTTTGCGCAATGAAATTGCCCATGCCCGCCGGGCTGCAGGTGTATTCGGTGGAGGTGAAATTGGGGTCGTAGCCCAAGCTTTGCATGAGCGTTTCCATTTCTAGGAAGAGCAGATCGGCACGGGGCGAGTTTGCGAAGCGATGCTTCAATAACCGATAAACGGCATAACTGATGGCTTCTTCCTGCGCCGCTTTCACATCGCTGTAATGTGGCACGGCTGCCAATTCGGTCTTGAATTTGTTCACCTCTTTTCCAATCAGGTAAGGCTCGGCAGTGCTGCTGTAAACTGCCCAAGCATCGTACATGGCCACGCTGGTGTGGAAGAGGTTGCGGGCATGAACCGTGGGGCGGGCGAGGTCGCCGCTGATGGCCGTCAGGAGCATCTCGTTCCACTTGCGGGCAACGGAATGCTGCGCCCAAATTTCCCCAAACAGCGTTAGCGAGAGCACCAAAAGCGTAATTTTTCTAAGCATAGCTCTGTTCTTTTGTGTAAAGATACAGCCCGTGGAGGCTTATTGGTTGGGGGGCAAGACTTAAATATTTGTTAGAAAATGGTCTTCGTTCCTCGGCATGGGCGTGGTCAATCATAGGCTATTTGGCAAAAAATGGCCAGTTTTTAAATCAAAAGCCCCTTGTGTTGAGTGATTTACACAAGAGGCTTTTGATTGATACAGCATCCAAAATGCAGCCTATTTCTTGTCCTTCCGCTTGAAATCCCCGTTCTTCCACGCATCGAAAAACTGCTTCCAAGCCACGGGGTTGTAGATGTTCATGGGGGGCATTTGGCCGATATAGTAATAGCTGCGGGCCTGTTGGCGGAGGTAGTAGTTGGCGTGCTCGGCACCCACAGAGGGTACGGAGTAGCGCATTTTTTCCATGGCATCGTTGGCCACGTTCTTCAGTGCCCGTTCTTCCATTTCAGAGGTGACGTCCATGGCGAGGAACTCCAACTTGAAATGCTCCTTGCTCGGCCACGGGAACACCACCGTTTCCGGCAAATTAATGGCGTCCTGCGTCATCAACTGCACGAGCGAGTAGCGGTCGTCTTTCAAATCGCTGGGAATCGTGTACTGCACGGTCTTGTAACCCACTGCCGTGAATTCAATCACGTCGCCTTTTTCCACCACGATGGAGAAAAAGCCACTGAAATCGGAGTAGGTGCCCCTCGTGGTTCCCTTCACGGCGATATTGGTGAACGGCACCGGAACCAGCTCGGAAGTGGTGCCATCCAGCACCATGCCACTGAACTGGACAAGGTTCTTGTTGTCTTGCGCAGCGAGCGAGCTGAAAAAGAACAGGCTCAGCAAAAGAAGGCCACATGTTTTTAAGTTCATAACGCTTTAGGTTCTTCGATTAATGAAACGGTTGCACGCAAAATTCCACAATAAGACGCCGAGCAGCAAGTCAAAGTTGGTAGCGGCAGTCAAAATTAGGACTTTTGTAACGATGAAACGACTCAGCCTACTATTCTCATTGATTTTTAATGGCATTTTTTGCCTAATCGTGGCCCAGCCAGCGCCCGACCAAAGGGTGTTTGCTCCGCAAAACGACGAGGTTGCTGCTTGGGAGGCGGCCCGGCATTCCATTGTGCTGCTGCGCAATGAGGGGAACTCTATACCATTCAAAGGACTTGACCAAAGCACATTTACATACATGAGCTTTTGGCTGGGCGAGCCTTCCGTTTTTGAAAGAACCCTTAAAGCGTACCACCCTTCCAACTCGTTGACAAAAATACTGCGAGACAAGAATATCGTTGTTGAAGCCCTGCATTCTGACAGTCTTAAGTTGGGCAGCCAAGGCTATAAGTATCTGTTGGAGTGGGCCAACAGATACAAGATTGTTCTAGTTGTCTTTGGTGATATTTCCCATATCCAAGATTCAACCCTTTGTCAAAAAGCCGTGGCTGTGCTCCACGTACCCATCGCCGACAGCCTCCACCAATCCCTTGCCGCCCAAGCCATTTTTGGGGGCTGCGCCATAGACGGCCCCATGGCTACGCAAAAGACCCGCCTCGGCTACGGCCCGCCCGCCCTCGTCGGCTTGGATGGCCAACTCATGGCCGACAGCATCCGGGCCATCGTGGAGGAGGGCATCCGCCAGCAGGCCTTCCCCGGTGCGCAGGTGCTCGTTGCCAAGGATGGCATGGTCGTTTTCCATGAAACCTACGGCTACCACACCTACGACAGCCTCCAGCCCCTCCGGCCAGATGATATTTACGATTTCGCCTCCGTGACCAAGGTGACCAGTACCCTGCCCGCCCTGATGCGGCTCTATGGCGAGGGCCGTTTCGACCCCGATGCGCCGCTGAAGGAGTACCTGCCTTTTTTCAAAAAATCGGATAAAGCCGACGTGAGCTACCGCCAGTTTTTGGCGCACAATGGCCGACTGAAACCCAGTATCGTGTTTTGGCGGGAAGCCAAGAACGAGGATGGCAATTGGAAGCGCCACAGCTTCCGCAATGCCGAATCAAGGCGCTATCCCATCCACATCACGGACAGCCTGTTTTTGTACAAAAATTATAAACGACAGATTTTCAAGGAAATATGTGAACTTCCGCTCAGCGAAAAGCCGGGTTACGTCTATTCCGACCTCTCGTTCATCCTGTATCCGGCGGTTGTTGAGAAGCTGACAGGCGAGCCTTTGGAAGACTATTTAAGGCAAACATTTTATGCGCCGCTCGGTGCGGCTACTATCGGATTCAACCCATTGCGCAGGTATCCCAAGGAGCGCCTACTGCCGACGGAGCGGGACACGTTTTTCCGAAGGCAGCAAATCCACGGCACGGTACACGACGAGACGGCGGCCATGCTCGGCGGCGTGTCCGGCCATGCCGGCCTGTTCGGCTCGGCGGGCGATTTGGCGAAGCTGGTGCAACTGTACCTGAACAAAGGCGAATACGGCGGCGAGCGCTACATGAGCGAGGCGGCAGTGCGGGAGTTCACAAGGTGCCAATATTGCCCGGAGGGCAACCGACGTGGCCTCGGTTTTGACAAACCGCTCATCACTTGGGATGCTCGGCAGAGCTACGTGGCCCGCTCGGCCAGCCCAGAGAGTTTCGGGCATTCGGGCTACACGGGCACTTTCTTCTGGGCCGACCCACAATATAATTTGATGGTGATTTTCCTAAGCAACCGGGTCTATCCCGACCGCTCGCACACGGGCATTTCGGATTTGAGCATCCGGCCACGGGTGCAGCAGGTGGTGTATGATGCGATGCGTTGAGTTTAGTTGGCAGTTCGACAGTTGGCAGTGGGCAGTCAGTCAGCAGTTGTTTAGTCATTGCCGGAGCGTTAAATGACGAGAGGTGGTAACCCTTTAAGGATACCACCTCTCGTCGTTCAAGCCTATGCCCGACTATTCGACTGTCGAACTGACTGCCCACTGCCAACTGTCGAACCCGCCAAAGGCGGACAAGCTGACAACCCTATCTTCCCGTCGGCCTGCGCCTTTTCGTGCGGGGGTTCAGCGGCATGCCACCTTTTTGCATCATGCCCATTTGCTGGGCCATTTTCATTTGCCCTTGCTGCGCAATTGCTTTGTCGAACTGCTTGATTTGGTCTTTGAGCGTCGGTTCGGTGACGTTCAGTTCCTTGATGTTTTTCAGGTAAAGCTTGGCCATGTTGAATTTCTGGCGCTGTACGGCAATGCTGGCAAGTTGCAGTTGGACGGCGGCCTTTTCGTTGTCGGTGGGCAAGTTGAGCGATTGGGCCTTAGTAAGCATTGCTTCCGCCTCATCGGTGCGGCCAAGGCCCTGGGCGATGGTGCCCTTCATCATGTAGTAATAAGCCCGGTTGGTGACGTAAAGCCATTCGGGTTTCAGGGTGAGGTTGAGCCATTTTTCGGCTTCGAGGTAGTTCTGCGTGTCCTGCATCACCTTGGCAGCGTGCTGGATGGTGCCTAGCAAAACATAGGATACCAACAGCAAAATGCCGATGATGACGAACGGAAGGCCGTAGCCCCAGGGCAGCGTGAGCATCATAACGATACCGCCGACGAGGAAGAGGCCAATGAGCGCAAACTTGAGGTATGGATGTATGGTGAACATGTCTTTGTCTTTGTTTTTCTTAGAAAATCCCGGTTCGGAAAGGGTGGGCAAAGCTAAGCAAAGTTTGGCGCTCATCAAGCTGGCTTGGCAAGGGCTTGGTTGCCTTATTCACATAAAATAAAAACTCAAACTAAATGGGTGTTTTTGTGTAAAAAGTTGATTTATAGGCTCTTGTGATAAAATGCCCGCCCCTGAATACCCTGTTGAGGAGCACCTCAAAGTCCGTTTTCCGAACATTTTTTTTGGCAAACACCTTATTTATATGAAACCGTCAAACTCGGTTTCTTCTCGAAAACAGATTTGAACAAACTAAAAGACAGCGAAATGATTCCAGTAAATCCGTCAAACCAGCCCGGCCAATATGGCCAAGTACCCAACCAACCGTCCACTCCTGCTGCTGGCAATGTGCCGCCCGTCGTGCCGCCCGTAGCTCCCAAGAAAAAAGGCGTAAACCCACTTGTTCCCATCAGCATTGTGTTGGGCTTGCTGCTGTTGGGCGTAGCCGCATGGCTTACGTTCCAGAGCATGAGCACTACCCGCATGTTGGAGCAAAAAGTGGCCGAACTCGAAGAGGTTGAGAAGCTGAAAAACGAACTCGAAACACAGTACAACCAGGCTATCGCAGAGTTGGACGCACTCAAGGGCGATAATGAGCAAATCAACGCCATGATTGAGCAGCAAAAAGCTGAACTTCAAGCGAATAAAGGCCAAATCAGCGACCTGCTGCGGGAGAAAAAACAGTACGACGCTGCCCGTAGGGAAATCGCCGGCCTGAAGGCCAAGGTCAGCGAGTACATTGCGCAGATTGAACAGTTGAAATCTGAGCAAGAGCAGCTCTCGCAGGACAACGTTCGGCTAAAATCCGACAAGGATAGCCTAGCCTACACCCTGCAAACCAAATTCGTTGAAAATGAGGCACTTACTACTGCCAAGGCACAACTCGTGAGCGAAAGGGAAGAGCTTACGAAATCCGTTCAGGCAGGTTCGGTCATCAAGGTGAAGGACATCAATGTGTCGGGCATGAAGGTGAAGAAGAATGGCAAGACTTCTGAAAAGGAATCCGCCAAACGGATTGACCAGTTGAACATCTGCTTCACGACCATTGCCAACGACATTGTACAGCCGGGCAAGGAGAAGTTCTATGTTCGGATTATCAACCCCAAGGGCGAAACCCTCGCCATTGACGACCTCGGCAGCGGTACTACCGTTGACAAATCGGGCCAAGAGGTGCGGTTTACCCAAGCCCAGGAATACGATTACGCCAACGACGAAACCCAGCTTTGCTTTGCGTGGAAACCCAATACGGCCTTCCAGAGCGGCAAGTACAAAGTGGAAATTTACAACACAGGGTATTTCGCTGGTTCCAGCGATTTTGAACTGAAATAAGAGCGAAGCTTTAATAGTGGATAATCCGTGCGCCCTTGCCAAACATGAGTTGGCAGGGGCGCTGTGTTTGCTGGGCAAACACACGCACTAAATGAAGCTTGGGCGTTGCTTTAGCGCAAAAAAATGGGGGCGACCGCAATGGCCGCCCCTTGGGTAGTTATAAGTTTCGTAAAATGCTTTTCATTTAGCAAATTGCAAGGCATCCATGCAGGTAACTATGGTACCAAATGGTCGGCAAGATCTGCTTCGGGGTTCTTCGGGTCAGGCCCGTACTGGTTGGCACCTTTCTCACCTTCCGTAATTGCAAGGATAAGGTTATAGATAGGAATAAGGATGAACCACCCGCTTTTACCTACATCGT
>JADLHE010000375.1 GCA_020848965.1 Saprospiraceae bacterium | reverse complement strand
GGGTTTGAAGGGTTTGAAGGGTTTGAGGGGTTTGAGGGGTTTGAATGTGGTTTGGGATTGTTGGATGTTGGCGTGGCTTTGCGCCGCAAAAAAAGAAAACATGACAAGTGGAGATTCACTCTATCCGATAAAAGACGCTGAGCAATTAATCAAGGGCTTTGACGAATGCAAGCTGCCAAAAGAGGAGTGGACGCACGAGGCGCACCTCATCGGCGGGCTTTGGGTTTTGGCCAAATTCGGAAAATGAGGTGCCGGAAATGCGAGTACGCATCCGCCGTTACAACGAATCGGTGGGTGGCGTGAGCGACGACGAGAATGGCTACCACGAAACGCTGACTGTGTTTTGGTTGTGGGCTTTCAAGGAAATGTTTGCAGATGAGGAGGGCAAGGTTTATTGGAATCAAGACGCCATAGACGACCTGCTTTTCGATGAAACGCTGGCCGACCGCAACCTCTGGTTGGAGTTTTATTCCAAAGACCGAATGATGAGTGTGACAGCACGGCGGGATTACGTAATGCCGGATTTGAGTGAGATGGATTGATGAAAGCGATCGCATTCTCATGCTCGGTAGATGAATATTCCCGCTCAGGTTTGAATTTTACACAACACTGTTTTCGAAGTTTACCTTTGAAGTATGAAGTTTCAAATTTTCATGCGAAAATTATTGTTCACGGCTTTAATCGGCTATCTCCTCCTCGCATTGGCCATGCTGGAAAGCGGCTGCAAGCACGCCCCCCTTTTCGACGATGACGACCTCGTGCCTATTGACACCTCCGATACCACGAGCATCGTGGATACGCTCCCAACGGGCATCCCCTGCAACCCCGACAGCGTCTATTTCGAGACGGACGTGCTGCCCATCCTTGTTTCCAATTGTGCCAAATCGGGATGCCACGATGTCACTTCGCACCAAGAGGGCATCATCCTTAACAACTACCAAAATGTGATGAACACGGCGGACATTTCGCCCTTCAACCTGAACGGGAGCGACCTCTACGAAGCTATCACGGAAACAGACCCAGAGGACATGATGCCACCGCCGCCCAATACGCCACTGACGCAGGCACAAATCCAAATCATCGCAAAATGGATTAACCAAGGTGCGCAAGATTTGCACTGTGACCCCAATTATGGCAGTTGCGACACCTCGAATGTCCGCTATTCGCAGGTTGTTTTGCCAGTCATTAGCACCTATTGCAAGGGCTGCCACAGCGGGGCTTCCCCTTCGGGAAATATCAGCTTGGAAACTTACGATGGGGTAAAAACTGTCGCACAAAATGGCAAGCTTTACGGGGTTATTGCGTGGTCTTCCGGCTTCTCGAAGATGCCACAGGGCGGCAATAAATTGGATGCCTGCACCATTAGCAAGTTCAAGGCTTGGATAGATGCGGGAGCATTGAATAATTGAGTTGGCAGTCCATATCTACTTCAACAATATAGCAATTAAAACCCAAAAGGGCAAGCAATGAAGCAATACAGCATTCTCAGCCTGTTCATCGCGGCAACCATATTTGGCTCCTGCTACTACGATGTGGAGGAGGAACTCTACCCAACACTGGACTGCACGACCACCAACGCCACCTACAGCGGGGTGGTGGAGCCGCTGCTGAAAAGCAAGTGCTATAAATGCCACGATGCCGCCAATAACAACGGCAATATTACCTTGGAGGGCTACACGAACCTGAAAAAATACGTGGACAGCGGGCAGTTCATCGGTGTGGTGAAGCACTCGGCGGGCTTTTCGCCCATGCCCAAGAACGAGGCCCAACTAGTGGATTGCGACATCCAAAAAATAGAAAAATGGGTGACGGATGGGGCACTTCAGAATTGAGGCATGACTAAATTTTAAGCGTTTTTGGCAAGCTCTATCCAAGAAATCAACGAAATCAAATCAAGCCTCAACCATAACCATTGCTTCATATATCTAAAAAAATTGCTGATTGTAACGGCCATCCTCATCCTTGGTGCTGCTATTTATGGTGTCATCTAATTCAACCGGAAAGAAAAAGTCCTCTCCGACGTAAAATCGGACATCACCATTTCCGCTAATGAACTGCTCACCGCTTTTCAAACGGATGAAGCGACCGCCGACACCAAGTACAATGACAAAGTGGTGGAGGTGAGCGGCGAAGTGTAGGAAACCTAGACGCAAAAAGGCAAGACCATCGTGCGCCCGAATGCTGGCGAAGGCCGAACGATAATCTGTATGCCATTTTATTTGATGAAAAATATGCAAACCAAGCTTTTTATTGTTGCATTGGCTTCGCTGCTGGCGCAATTTGCTTTCGGCCAAGACGACCTACTGACGCTTTTGGGCGATGATGAGCCTGTCACCGAGTACGCCACCGCTGCTTTTAAGGCCAACCGGGTCATCAACCTGCACTCCATCGAAAGCACGGCTGGCGGTGTCTTGGACGTTAAGATTTCGCACCGTTTCGGTTTCGTAAATGGTGGGATTAAAGAGCTTTTTGGCCTAGACGCCGCCAGCATCCGCATCGGGGCTGACTACGGCATCAGCAATCGCCTGACCGTCGGCTTTGGGCGCAGCAGCTACGAAAAGACGTTGGACGGCTTCCTGAAATTCAAATTCCTTCGGCAAAGCAGCGGGGCGAAGGTCATGCCCATCACGGCTTCCGTCTTGGCCATCGCCGCCATGAAGACCATCCCTTGGGCCGACCCAGACCGCAAGAATTACATGAGTTCGAGGATGTACTACACTTTCCAGTTGTTGTTGGGCAGAAAGTTCAGTGAGCAGTTCAGTTTGCAGCTTTCCCCGACCGTCTTGCATCGCAACCTCGTGCGCACAAAGACAGAAAAAAACGACGTGCTGGCGCTCGGCCTTGCCATCCGGCAAAAACTCACGAAGCGCATCGCCATCAACGCCGAGTACATCTACGTGCTGCCCGACCAGCTAGCCGACGGCTACAAGAACTCGTTGTCCATCGGCTTCGACATCGAAACGGGCGGGCACGTTTTCCAGCTTCATTTCACGAATTCCACGAGTATGATTGAAAAAGGCTTCATCGGCGAGACCATCGGCGACTGGCGCAACGGTGGTGTGCATTTCGGCTTCAATGTTTCCAGGGTTTTTACCGTGAAGAAGTGATTGGTGATTCGTGATATGTTGGGACTTGAGTCACTAATCACGAGTTTCTAGTCACTAATCATCAGCGTCATGCCAGTCAACAACAGCAATGTAGTAGGCAGTGAAAGCCTCATGATTGATTTTTAGCCCAAAAAGCCATTTTTAAAGTGGAACTGCTGTAAATCATCACCCATCCTGCTGACAAAAGTCATCCTCGCCCTTTGGCGGCTGCGCCAACTTTGAAACTTTATTTCATTCACAAACCAACCGAAATGGCAAAAAAGAGAATCCTCGTAAATGAAAAGGCAGCATTGAAGAACACCGCTTCGAAGCCAATGAACAATGGCGATGTTGTGGGCGGAGAAACCCTCTCGGAGGCAAAAGCACTCACGGTGAACCGCAAAATCAGGAAGAAAATCAACCACGAGGCGGTTGCCTTGAAGGACAAAATCGAGCACGCCACGGAGGAGGACAAGCGTGCCGTGGCGGAGAACTACCTCTCCAATTTCCCAGCGGAGGAGCGCAAACTCATGCTCCAGATTCTGATAGAAGAAAGCAAGAAGAACGGCAAGGGCTATAAAATCCACCCCGACGAAGAGCTTTCAAAGGACTGGCGCAATGGCGGCTACCCATACAAGAACCTCATGTCCCGCAAGAACTACGAGGCACAGAAGTACGACCTTCAGGTCGAGTTGCTGAAGTTGCAGGCTTGGGTGAAAAAAACGGGCAGCCGGGTTATCATCCTCTTTGAGGGACGGGACGCAGCCGGTAAGGGCGGCACCATCAAGCGAATGATGGAGCACCTCAACCCCCGTGGCGCAAGGGTCGTCGCCCTCGAAAAACCGACCGAGGAAGAGAAGGGCCAATGGTACTTCCAGCGCTACGTGAAGCACCTGCCCACCTTCGGCGAAATCGTGCTCTTCGACCGCTCGTGGTACAACCGGGCAGGCGTGGAGCGGGTGATGGGCTTCTGCACCCCAGACGAGTACAACGAGTTCATGCGGCAGGTGCCGGAGTTCGAGCGGAACCTCGTGCGCAGCGGCATCACTCTCGTCAAGTTCTGGTTCTCGGTGAGCCGGGACGAGCAGCGCCGCCGCTTTAAGGACCGGGAGACCCACCCGCTGAAGCAGTGGAAGCTCTCGCC
>JADLHE010000374.1 GCA_020848965.1 Saprospiraceae bacterium | reverse complement strand
CGCAAAGCTTGCCTTGCGCCCTTCCCAATTTATTCAGGCCACCGCCCTCTGAATAATATCCGCTCATTTTCCTAGTCCAAAAATCACCGCCAAAGCTTTAGTTTTTCATGATTAAAATCAGCGAAAGCTCTCTAACTTTCGCCTTCATTGCCGTTGGTCGTACAACCCGGCCAGCGAGCATCACAAAACCTTTATTGCAATGGTACCTGAATGGCTAACCCACTTTATTGACTTCATCTCACAGCCTTGGCCCTGGTGGGTGGCCGGGCCTATGATTGCCGTCATCATGTTCATCCTTCTGTTCTTCGGCAAGGAGTTCGGCATCTCCGCCAATTTCCGCACCATGTGCGCCGCCGATGGTGCCGACGACATGGCCGATTTCTTCAAATTCGACTGGAAATCGCAGGGCTGGAACCTGCTGGTGGCGCTCGGTGCCGTCTTTGGTGGCTACCTGGCCGCCAATTACTTCACCGCCCCCGATGACAACCTCTCGCACGTCTCCTCGGCCACGGTGGAGAGCCTGCGCCAATTGGGCTTCCAGTATGAAGAAGGGCATGTGCCCATCGTGCCGGCGTTTTATAGCTGGGAGGCGCTGTTCACCCTCAAAGGGCTGCTGGTGATAGTGGTCGGTGGCTTCTTGGTGGGCTTCGGCGCCCGGTATGCGGGCGGTTGCACCTCCGGCCATGCCATCAGCGGCATGTCGGCCCTGCAACTAGGTTCGCTCTATGCCGTCATCGGCTTTTTCGCAGGCGGGCTTTTCATGACCTACGTCTTTTTCCCGTTGATTTTTAGATAGAAGCAAAACCTCTATTTCAATCCTTTTCACCCCTCATCAACAAAAATTTGCATCCTCATGAGAATGTCAAGATATATACTGGTAGGCATCATATTCGGCATCACCTTGTACAAGGCAGAGGCCGTGTCGTGGTTCCGCATCTTTGAAATGTTCCATTTTCAATCGTTCCACATGTACGGCATTATCTTCTCGGCCATAGTGCTGGGCATCGGCATCATCCAGTTGATAAAGCGCACGCACATGAAGTCCGCCGAGGGCCAAGAAATCCATATCGGCGAGAAAGACAGAAGCTGGAAGCGCTATATCTACGGCGGCTTTATATTTGGCCTCGGCTGGGCGCTGGCGGGCATTTGCCCCGGCCCCATGTTTATCCTCTTGGGCAGCGGCTATACGGTGCTGGTGGTGTTTTTGCTCTCCGCAATGACCGGGACTTTTGTTTATGGTTATTTGCGGAAACGGTTGCCGCATTGACGGTGGCCCGTGGTTGGTGGACGGCAATGACCAATGGCACAAAAAAGGGGCACCCCACATGGAAGCACCCCGATGAATTCTTTATCTCGGTGACAAAGGTAAGGGAAAAACCAAGAACCTGCAAGGATTGCAAATGACGCTATGCGGATGCCCTAACAATTGCAAGACCTTTAATTTTTCACAACCCCGCGCTCCACAACCTCATCGTTCAGGGTGAGCACCACGAAATACATGCCTTGTGCCAAACCAGCAGGGAAGCGGTAGCCAACCTGTTGGAATCCTTCTTGCACTTGGAAGCTTTTCGCATCCAATTCATGGCCGTTCGTGCCAACAAGTTTCAATCGTGCTTCCCCATTTTGCGCCGATTTCAGGTGGAGCGTGAGCGATTCGTTGGCAGGGTTGGGGAACAGCCCAAGTTCCGTTTTGCCTGCGGCAACCACGGGTTCCTCCACGGCGGTGAGTTCCGCATGGCTTTTTGCATGGAAAATATCTGGCTGCAAATAGGGGATGTTCGTATTGCGGAGCACGATTTCAGAAAGTTTGGTGGCCTTGATTTCAGCTATTTCATCGGCAGTGAAAGCAGGGTCGTTCTCGAAATAATAGCGGTCACCGTCCCGCAGGTGCTGGAACTGCATGGCCAGAATTTGCCCAATCGTCGGCCCGACCGAGCTGCCCGGTGCGTGGTCTTCTGACACCAGCCCGACCCACGGGTCAATCGTGTTCACATCGCTGTAGAGGTCCATCAGTTTCATCTGTAACTCAGGGTTCGAGGTGATTTCAGCGACGGACGTGACGGGGGCCATGCCAAAATCGGCCCGGATATTATTGTAGTTCCCCAGGCCCCGTTCCCTGCCCCGGTTGATGTTGATGGCCACGAGGTCGAGGCCGCCAGCACCCGGAGGGCCGAAAAGGAAGTTGCGGAGGTCGCCGACTACCTTGGCGTCGAAAGTCTGCTGCCGCTGCGTGGCCATGCCCTTGAAGAACGGCTCAAGTCCGCCCTCGTCCTTCAAAATCGTGGGCCTAAAGAAGGCATCCTTCAAACGAATCAAGCCCTGCGGAATGGTGTCGCCGTTGTTGTCGAGGCGAACGAGGTGGTCGTTGAGCAGCGTGTGGCCAAGGCGGAAGGCCGCTGCCGAGAACACGTTCATGATATTGGGGTTCATGGTGTCGTCGTAGCCCGTGTAAGTCCCCACGGGGATGCCAAGGGTCGGCAGCCATTCGTTATAGACGATGGAACTGATGAGGGCGCCTACCATCCGGCGGGCTTTCTGGAAGATTTCCTCATCCGACATGCCGGGGTTCGCTGCCGCAATTTCATCGCAAAGGCGGTTGTGCTCCCGCACCCAAAGCGTGTGCATACAGGCCAGAATCGGCTGCTCGTTGGCCCGCACATCGCCCGCCACGAAGAACTTGGTCACAGGCCCTTCTATGAGCATGAACGGCGCATTCGGGTCAATTTCGGCGTCGTACTCGCCCGTCGTCGTATTGAACGGCATGAGGTTACCCGCCGAGGTCTTGAGTTTTCCACCGCTAAAAGTCCGCAGCCAATTGGCCCTGACTTCATCGGAACCATAGACGGGCGAGCCGTCAATCCAAGCCGTCAGCTCGTTCATCTGGGTGCGTGGATTGCCAGCGGCGGTGCCCGTAGCGGGGTCGTACTTGGAGCGGCGCATCATGATTTGTTCCGTGCCCGTGCCGAACGGGTCGAAAAACGGGTCGTTCATTGGTACGGCGATGGGAATCAGTTCATCGGGCATGTCCAGCACTAGGGTAAGCTCGTGGTCAATGAACTGGCCGAATGCCCAGCCAAAATCGCTGATATTGTAGGGGTTCGGCATTGATTCCAGTTGCTCGAAAACGGTTTGGCTGATAAGCCGGGGATTGGGGTAATTGGGCATACCGGGCATGGAGACGCCATCGGTATAGCCGTTCGTGCCGTACCGCATGATTTCGCCGCCAGCAGCGCCCCAGTTGGTGTGGCTCAGGTTGTTCATGGAACCGTCATAGCTGCGGTTTTGTGAAAAAGCGGACTGGCTTATCAAGATAAGCAGGACAAGAGAAAGTAGATTTGACTTCATGACAATAGGATTAAGCGTTGTAAAGATTGCGTACAATGCTTAGAAGGCATGGCATCCTCAGGGACTGAATTGAGAAGCGCAGACCATCTATGTTCATTGATGGCGCTAATCTATGCAACTTCTTTGATTGTTCCATTTTTTTGAAAAAGGTAATGAAAGCTTGACTGATTTAGGCTATTAATACCGATAAACACGTAGTTCTTTAAAACTAATCCAAGCATTGCCGTGAGGCACAGCACAAAAAAAGAGCGCCCAAAGGGCGCTCCGATTTCCTTTTTGTTATTATTTGAACACTGGCAATCACCTACCTACCCAGCGGATGGGTTTTGAGGGTGGCCCGAAGCCCGCCGAGGAGAATAGCTGGCTCATTGAGCCAACATTTAGTTTTTTGGGGCTAGCCTTGTCGAAGTAAGGGGAATTTTGTTGCTTTGCGAGGATAAAGTTCGGCGAATGGCTGTTTCCAAACAGGATTGTTGATTAGCACTACTCTTTTCGCTATGCTGTCTTGAAAACGGGTCCTTCGCTAGCTGATTCAAACTTCAATCAATAACAAAATGGGACTATTCAGCTTTCTTAAAAAAAAGGACAACCCAGCGATGGTCGAAGGGCTTGTAAGTTTTTCAAAAATGATACTCAATTCCGCATTGGCTGATATTGAGACGCATGGCACATTCCTGCCGTTCGGGGCGGTGCTGACAACTGATAGGAAGTTCCAAATGATCATTTACCCGGGCCAAGATTCAAAACCCATTGACCCAAGGGAACATGCAACGATTATTCAGAACATTATCGCAAAAAGGTTTCAGGAACCCAACTGCGATTTCTGCCAAATGGCTTTCGACGGCACTCACCACCTTCCTTCAGGCGATGTTGATGCCATCGTCATCAGGGTCAGCCATAAGGCCACGGGTACGCACAAAATGCTTTATTACCATTATAAGGTAGAAAATGGGAAAGCTAATGTCTTAAATTTGGATTCGCCAATAGTTGCCAATTTAGGGAGATAATTTTTCATCCCAATAAGCCTTTTACTTAATATTAGGCTATTAAATCGCATTACATGAGGGTTAACATGGTTTTAAAAAGAATTGTAATAAACATAGCGCCAAACGTCGGCGAGGTTTTGAGCCTTGTTCATTAATCACAGAACAAAACTTTGATAAAGAACGGCTTACATCTATCATCTTGTAACCTCCGGTTTTAACCGGGGGCTTTGGGATAAGTTAACCCTACATATATCCTCTTTTCAAAGCATCAGCATCATGCCATTATGTGATGTTTTTGTAAAGAAGATAGATGAATGAAGGCATTTCGCACGTCCCCTCGTTGAAACGAGGGGTTACAAGATGATAGATGGTTTTCTGTGGGTATTCAACAGGTTTTTGAACCTCCCCGACGTCAACCCCAACGTCCTCTATTTTCAACTCAAAACCACCTCCAATGAAAATACTTAAAACCTTACTACTTATAATTGGCCTATTACTTTGCGGATTTACGATTTGTGTGCTGGCCTACTGGAATATGTGGGAATTTGCAACTAGGTCCAGTAATCAATACTATAGCTCGAAAATTGACTTCAATATCCTTATCAGCGATTTGGTTATCCTAGCTTGCATCTTGTATTCGATGTACAAAATGGTCATTGCCATCAAACGGATGCATGGAAAATGAGCACAATCGTCGGTGATAAAGCCCCGTGACCCAAGTCACAGCGCCCCTCCTCTTTTCTTTGCAACTTTGCCCCAGCGCAAACGTCGGGGAGGTTCAAAACCTCCCCGACGTTGTTTATCGCCAATAAAGAACGATTTTTGCACCCGCCCCCATCTTTACAAAGCCACCACCACATCATGTATTCAAAAGCCAGTTTTCCAATGCTGTTCCTGTTCCTAGCCCTGCTCACGGGCTGCTCCCAGATACCGCCCGTCCACGGCTATATCACCTTGGACGCCAAGGGCGAATGGAAGCCCACCGTTTACCTCGTTGACCCAAAGAGTTGGGACGGCATAGCGGCCAGCTTCGTCGGGGCTGTGCTCGATTCGGCGACCATTCAAGCCAATGGGGAATTTGCTTTTGGTGAAATGCCCGATTCGCCAGAGCCAAGGCTATTTGAGTTGGTCATCCAGAAAAAGGGCGAGGCCAAGTATCCCAATCGTTTGGACAACGAGAACCCCGGCAAGTCCAACTACTTCCCAATAGTCTGGCAAAATGAGGCAGGCATCTACTTTAGTGCAGAAGCCGACAGCTTCCAACAAACGGTCGTTATCAAGAGCAACTTACCGGAAAACAGTGCTTTAGCCCAATTGCGGGACGCCCGCCAAGCCGCCTTCGACAAATACCTCGGTCAGAAAACAGAAGGCGAGCACGACGAAGCCGCCCTCCTCGACGAAGAAAAGGCGGTGCTTGCCTACAAGCAGGCCATCATGGATTTTGCGGAGCAAACCCCGTACCTGCTGCCCGCCCTCGTGGCCGCCCGCTGGGTGAGCGTGGAGGGCGATTACGAGCGCATCCCGGAGTTCATCGTGAGCCAGGCCGAGCGCTGGCAGAAGGAAGCACCGAACCACCCGTGGGTGAAGCAACTGGCCGCCAAAGCCGACCGCAAGGCGCTGCCCGTGCTCGTCGGCGATGTGCTGCCCGACCATCCCATGCCGCTGCTGGCTGGCGACACGGTGCGTTTGCAGGAACTGCTAAAAGGGAAAAAGCTCATTCTGCTCGACCTCTGGGCGTCGTGGTGCGCCCCTTGCCGCAAGGAGAACCGTGGCACGCTCGTGCCATTGTATGATAAATACCAATCGAAGGGCTTTCAAATCGTGGGCTATGCGCTGGAGGCCAGCAAAGCCCCGTGGGCTGCCGCCATCGAGAAGGACGGCGTGGGCCGCTGGCCCCATGCCTCCGACCTCCAAGGGGACGAGGCCCCGCTGTTCAAGGAGCTGCGAATGACCACCATCCCCGCCAATTTTCTCGTGGACGAAAACGGTAAGGTGCTGGCGAAGAATCTGCATGGGGAGGAATTGGTGAAGTGGGTGGAAGCGTATTTTGGGAAGTGATGGCGTATTTTATAGTAGATGTTTTTTTTTGATTTAAGATATAAGAATTAAGACGTAAGATATAAGATTTGGGACTTCGCTCTTAATCCAGCCTGGATATTATTGCTTTAAATGAATGTGGCTGTGTTAAATCACATCGTTTAAATCAATTGTTTTCAAAAAAAAAGCTTCGCCCCGCAATTCGGGACGAAGCCGTTCTTGAATTTGTCGAATCCGGGTTATTTTCCGACGATGTCGGTCTGCATCGGGCCAAGGATGGCCAACAGGTCGTTCTTTTCTTGTTCAGGCACGTTGAATTGGTCGAGGGCAGCTACAAGGTCGCCTACCAACGCATTGAACTCTTCTTGGCTGATGTCCATGCCCTCGTGCGCTTTGGCCATGGTTTCGCCTTTGTACTTGCAGGGGCCGCCAGCACCTTCACAAATTTGGTCAATCAAGTTGTTGCGGAGCACTTCCAAGCGGAAGGGATCGGCCACCGTGGCTGCGAAACGAGCATTGATAACCGCATCGCCCGCAACATTGGCGAGGAACTGGTCGGTCACCGCAGAGATGGCATCAAAGCCGCCCAAACGGGAGTAAAGGGAATTCGGGTCGGTCTCGTAGGAGATTTCCGTGTCTTCGTCCTTGCAGGCCGTGAAGGATAGCGCCAGTGCAAGGGAGAGGATGGAGAACAATTTCAAGTTTTTCATGACTTACATTAATTGGTTAAAAATTCGAAGATTGATTGGTTGATTGTGGGTTGATAAAGGTTGATATGGGTTTATAAAGGTTGATATGGGTTGATTAAACAAAACGCAGCGATTTGAGTAGTTTATTCTTCATGGCTTGTAGTGGTGGCAAGGGGCAAACGGGCGTTGGCGGGAAGTATTTCTCCGTTACACTCAATTGGCCTAGTAGGGCAATTGCTCGCACGATTTCAGGCTCGCTGATTTGGTCGGGATGAAAAGTGACACTGACGGTTTGCTGGGCGGCGTTTACGCAGGATGCCGTGATGCCGGGCAATTGCAGCGCCGACTTGATGGCCACCGCTTGCCCCGCTTTTACTGGTTCATCAAAGCTGAAAATCTTAAGGTGTACGGGCCTATTTTGCTCCGTGAGACTCAGCGGGCGCAGGTTGGCATATAGCAACAACACTACGAAGCTGGCGCATAGCACGCCAGTCGTTTTTATCAGGACTTTTTGCATGTCGGTCAGTTTTGAAACTACATACGACCTAACATGCAGGGTCGGTTTTCAGAAAGGTTTATTTTTTTAAAAAATCTTGAAACCACTTCCCGCTGTCCTTCACCGTGCGCAACTGCGAGTCGTAGTCCACGTGTATCAGGCCGAAGCGGGGCTTGTAGCCTTCGGCCCACTCGAAATTGTCCATAAAGCTCCAGCAGAAATAACCTTCGATGGGAGCGCCCTCTTGCTTGGCTTGCAGCACCTTGGCGAGGTAGTCTTGGTAGAATTTCAGGCGCAGGGAATCATGCACGGCCCCGTTTTCCACCACGTCGGGGAAGGCAGCGCCGTTTTCTGTCACGATGATTTTTTTGACGCCGGGATAGGCCGCAAACTGCTTCAAAATCTTGCGGATGCCATCGGGCGTCACCTCCCAGCCCATTTCGGTGATTTGGTCGGCAGGTACGCCCCGCTTCTTGGCAGGCTCCTCGTTGGCCCAGAGCACGGGCGTGACGAGGCTTTTCTTCACCGTCACGGTGTAATAATTTTGGATGCCGATGAAATCGAAGTCGAATTTCATGCGCTCCATGTCGCCCGGCTTGGCGTATTTCTCTTCTATTTTCTTCAAAAACGGCAGGGTATCGGTCGGGTAGCCCATGCCCAGCACAGGCTCGATGAAGAGGCGGTTCATGAGCGCATCGAAGCGTTTTGCGGCACGCACGTGCTTTTCTGCATCGCTTTTCGGTTCGGCGTAGGCCACGGAAAAGGTCGTGCCCACGTTCGCCTCCTTCACGTTCGCCCGCACGATGCGCCCGCCCTCTGCCTGCACCATGGCGGCATGATGGACGGCGGGCAGGTAGCCTTTCAGCCCTTTCTTGCCGGGGGCATGCCAGCCGAGCATATAGCCGAGCGTGGTAAAAGCGAACGGCTCGTTCAGCACCATCCAGTTCTTCACCCGGTCGCCGAAGGAGCGGGTAGCGAGGTTGGTGTATTCCGAAAACCAGTCCACGACGTCCCGATTGGCCCAGCCGCCTTTGTCTTGCAGCACTTGTGGCAGGTCCCAGTGATAGAGCGTCGGCCAAGGCTCCAGGCCGAGTGAGAGGCATTTATCAATCACCCGGTTGTAGAAGTCAATGCCCTTTTGGTTGGGCTTTCCGGTGCCGTCCGGCAATAGGCGGGGCCAAGCTAAGGAGAAGCGGAACACCTTGAAATTCAAGGCTTTGAGCAGTTCCAAATCGCTGGCATATCGGTGGTAGAAATCGCAGCTCACGTCGGCGTTTTCGCCCGTTTTGATGTTTTTTTTGCCGTGGGCAAACATGTCCCAGATGCTCGGCGATTTGCCGTCCTCCTGCCAAGCGCCCTCTATCTGGTAGGAGGCCGTGGCCACGCCCCATTTGAAATTGGGGCCGAAGTCGGCTTTGGTCATTCCGTTTTCGAGGAAAAGCTGCGCCAAGGGTTTTGGCACAAAAAAGCTGCCAGCGAGGGCAGCGGAGGTTTGGATGGATTGGCGACGGTTCATATTGTTGAGTAGTCGGTTTTACATTTCCCAAATCGCCCAATAAGTAATCAACTGCCGATAAATGGCCAGCAGTGCAAAGAATGCGACCGCCGACAAAAGGCCAGTCAGCACGCTCCCCGCCCGCCCCATGCCATAAGCGGTTCGGATGGCTATGACGCAATAAATCGTGAAGGCAATGGCAAGGTACAACACAAAGCGGTCGCCCAATGATTTGAAGCCAACCGCCGACATCACAGCCAAAGAAATCAGGTCGAAAAGGATAAAAAACGCCACACCATGAAGGGCGAATACCAAGTGCGGGACGAGCCATTTGTACTTGCGCCCGAATAAGGCCCAAAGCACCAGCCCCCAAATTGGCACCAAAAAAAACAACCATGTTTTGGCCTTTGAAGCAGCGTGGTGCCTGAATTCATCCCCTATCAATTCCTCAGCAACCATGTTTTTCTCCTTTGCCTTTATTGCTAAAAGATTGGGCATGTTTAAATGGAGCGTATTGGAAACCCGGTTATTAAACTCATAGCCCCGGCACATGTCTGCAGGGTTTGAAAAAAACGAAGAAGTAGTGGGGAAGAACAGGTAAAATAGCACGCTTGCCACCAAGAACAGCGGCACGGGCTTCATGTACCGCACTCGCCGGCCGGCCATGAATTCAGCGCAGAGAAAGCCGGGCCGAAAGAACAGGTTCTTGTACGAGCGGATGACCTTTGAGTCGAGGTGGGTAAAGCTCTCAAAGGTTTCCTCCAAGAAGTGCAGCACGGAAAAATCGTGGTGCGGATCGAGTTGCTTTTCACCGCAGGCATGGCAGTATTTGCCTTGCAAGGCAGTGCCGCAACTGGCGCAGGTGTTGTCCAAAGCTGGTTGTTCCTTTTCGTTTTTCATCGGGGTAAAGATGGGTAAAAACACTGATTTTTAAGTTAAGCCGGCGTAAAGGATTTCCACTTATTGCTTCACCAGCAATATTGGCATGTGCAGCCCTTTCCCCGTTTCATCCACCACCTGCAACCAATAAGCCCCAGCCGCCAGCCTTCCCATCGGCAATTCGGCTGCACCTTGCGCCCATTGCGACAGCACTACCCTACCCAAGCCATCCAGTAGCCGCAGCCTCGCCGGATTGTTCAAATGCACATTAAGCACGTCGTTAACAGGATTTGGGAAGACGGCAATACCCATCTCCTCCGCCTCGCTTGTCGCCACCTCGATGCAATCCGGGTCGTAGGCCGTGCCAGGGCTGCCGCCAAGGCAGCCTGAAAGCCAGTTGCCAGCGTCGTTTTGGGTGCCTTCAAAATCAATGTTTTCAAGCGTGTAGCCGAAGCCGTCAGCGTCCTCGTCCCAAGGGGCGGCATCGTCGTAGCAAAGACTGTTTTGCAGGATGCCTTGCGCATCGTAGAGTCGCAGCACATCGCCATCGCCGCTGAGGCCAAAGCCGAGCGGGCCGGTGTAGTTCACCACGTTCGGGAATTGCGTAGCAAACTTGGCCGCATCTTCCACGAAGACCTGATAGCCGCCCGCAGGCAGCACCGT
>JADLHE010000373.1 GCA_020848965.1 Saprospiraceae bacterium | reverse complement strand
TAACTTTATTTTCATAGACATCTATTGCTCTTTTTAGATTCCCATTATAAAACTGGCTCCATGCAACCCAGCTATAACATAAGATTACTTCTTTTGAAAGCTCTGCTTGCCCTAATTTCAACCTTAGCTCTAATTCTTCTTCGTATAATGTTGCGGCTTTATTCCAAATCATTTTACTATGATAAACAACAGCACTTTCCCTAAGATAACGAACATACTCCATGCTATTATATCCCCATTTACTTATGCATATCCGTTGAGCCTCCTCCAATAGTTTTAATGACTTAGGCAAATGATTCTTAGCCCGATAGTAATGTGCTTTGCAGTACAATACCAAGCAGTAATTTGTCGTATTTGTGGTATGAGTTACGAGATGGATTTTTTCTGCCTCTTCAATTAACGGAAAAGCATCGTCAAACTTAAATTCCCCTAATAGCTTGTAGGCGTCATTTGCTAAATTGGAAGCTATTGTTGTGTCTAATATTTCACCATTTTCCTGTCCCCACCCCCTCAAACTTCCCATCACCACCAACCCCAAAACCACTACCCACCTCCATTTCAGCATCCAATTTTTCATAAAACAATCATTTAAGGTTAGAATAGGCAGCGGGGCCTTCCCCAATGCTGCTCGGTTAGTGCCGAAAATTCCAAAAAGTAACCAACACTTTCTATTTTTCCGGCAGAAAAATGCCATTCGGTGGTTACAAGCCACTGACGGGCCGCACAAAACCATGACGGACCACCAGCTCATCCAAGCCTTTTTGCATGGCGACCTGACGGAACAGGCCGAGGCCATCCGCCATGTCTATACCCAGACCGACTGGCGGGCGCAGGTGTCGGCGGCGGTGCGGCAGATGGGCGGCACGGAGGACGACGCTGCCGATGTCTTCACAGAGGCCATGCTCATCTTGCGGCGGCGGCTACAATCGGGCGAGTTCAGGGGGGAGGCGAAGTTGGGCACGTTTTTCAACGGCATCGCCCGGCAATACTGGTACGGCCAGCGAAGGAAGGCGGCAGGCCATGCCGAAAAATTGAACCAGATAGACACGGAAATGAACGAGCCTGCGCCGGACCGAATGCTCATTGACAAGGAACGGGACGCCGCCCTGCACGAGGCCATTGCGTTGCTGTCCGACACCTGTCGCCAAGTGCTGCTGTTGGGCATGAAGGGGCTTTCGGGTGAGGAAATTGCCCAGCAGGTGGGCTTCGACAACGCCAACGTGGTGAAGACCAAGGCCCTGAAATGCCGCAAGCGGCTGGAGGAAATCATCCGCCAGAGCAGCTATTTCACCGAAACCCTCAATATCCGGCACTATGGAAAAAAATGACCCAAACAATAGAATTGATGAGTGGCTGTCCGGCAAGATGACGCCGGAAGCTGCCGTGGCCTTTGAAAGGGAAATGACCGCCGACCCGGCCCTGGCCGAAGCAGTGGCCGTGGAGCGAGAACTGCGGGCCGCCCTCAACCTGCTGGCGGAGGACGACCTGCGGGAGCAAATGAAGGGCATGGAGCAGGATTGGCGGCGGACGGGAGGCGATACCGCAAAGCCGACCAACGGCAAGCAGCCATTCTGGAAATGGGGGCTGGGACTTTTGGTTTTGGTGGCGGTAGGTTATGCTGCCTTTCTGTATTTTGGGGAAAATGGAGTGCCAGAAATGCCTGCTGTACCTTCCACTCCGAACCAGTCGAGTAAGGAAGCGCCACAGCTTGATACCTCCCCCGTTCCGTCGAGCTCTCAACCCGAAACGCCCAAGGCTCCCGACAAGCAAAAGCTGCCCCAAGCCCAACCGACGAACCTCGTACCAATTGCCGAGCAATTTGCCCCTATGCCCACCCTTGATGGTTTGCGGAGCGCCACTAACGACCCCAACGACAAAAATGAACTCAGCGAGGCCGTGGCTGCTTTTGACAAAAAGGATTACCGGCAGGTGGTTGCCCTGCTGGCGCAGCCCACTGGCGACTGGGCGACGGACGCACTTTGGCTCAGGGGCCATGCCCGTTTCAGGCTGCGGCAATTCAGAATGGCAGCAACCGATTTTGACCTACTGGCCATGAAGAAAAGCCTGCGCTACGGCGAGGAGGCAGAGTGGATGCTGTTGTTGTGCGAGCTGGCGCAATCGCCGAAACAGCAGCATCGAATCGAGGCCCGCTTGAAGGCACTGGAATCGGATAGCGGCCATGCTTACCATGATAATGCGCTGGAATTGAGAAAGGCCATAACCCAAATGAATAGCGGGTTTTAATTTTTTTTCGCAACCCGGTTACTTTCATTTTACTCGCCGCACAAACAATTTAGAAAGGGGCAAATAAAACCCTATGAAATTGCGAAAAGCCTCGGCACCGCTATTTACCAACTGGTAAATGCCTGCTACTATATGGTTTTTATCGCCCATAATTTACGGAATTAAATTCTCCAATTTACCCAACTGCACCGGACAGGAGCCTGGCCATTTCTTGCCCGTCTGCGAAGGCATGAGCGGGGATTTAACCTTTTTTTCACCTTTAAAACTATTTGTGCTATGATTAAGATGATTGCTTTTGTGGTGGCTTTCTTGCCATCGGTTTTGGGTTACCAGCCTGTGTCGGAGGCACCAGTCTGTGCCTGTTCCGCCGTTGTCAATGTACAAAAGACCGGGCAGGGGAGCGGTTCCATCAGCTTTGCTTGGTTCAGCAGTTCAGAGGCTACGCAGTACAAGCTCTGGTACGTGCGACAGAGCGATGGGTACACCAGTGCCCCCGTTTTTATCATGCCTAGCAACCATACTTTTAGCGGCTTGGCTGCGGGGCAGTACACGTTTTACTTCGTGAAAATTTGCGGGGGAGAGGCGAGTGATATTACCGGGATTGAAGACATAGTATTGGGTTGACCAATAGGAGGTAGGCGCTGCCCAACAGTAGTGCCTACCCTTATTTTTGTCGTTTTCATAAGCTCTCAATTACCTCCCTCAACCATTTTTTAGACATGGTCGGCGATAGTTGACATAATTTTCTCCGCAGTATTTCCTTGTCGTGCTCAGGCACGTTTTTTTTGTTTGATTTAATCGTGGTCATTCGTTTTACGAACCGTATGGTGTTTAAGTATGCCGTTTTCTTTTCGTTGGTCAATGATTTAATGCCCACATATTTTTCATAGGATTTTAAGTGCCCAACCAGAAACTCATAGTCATTTTCCTCCTTTACATATCGTTCGAA
Organism: Saprospiraceae bacterium; assembly: GCA_020848965.1. Lineage (GTDB taxonomy): Bacteria > Bacteroidota > Bacteroidia > Chitinophagales > Saprospiraceae > UBA6168. The sequence continues at coordinate 4,472 of JADLHE010000373.1, read as the reverse complement.
CAATATCTTCATCAATAGCCCCCTTGCCACCATATCAAAAGCCGTAATCATAAACACCTCCTGCTCCAAGCAAGATTGCGCTTTGTCCAAAAGTCCTTTTGCATGGTAAATAATGGACTTGGAAAGGCTTAGCGTGGGGGGCAGAAGGGTATCATCCAGGAAGGGCGAAAATTGCTTCATGAACCCTTCGGCCCATTCGTATTCCTTGCACAATGCGGCAAAGGTCACAATATTCGTAAAGCTGCCATGCGTTACCCGCTTCCCATCCAATAGCATATCGGCATCAATGGCCATTTTGTAAAGCGATAGTATCTCTTCATGCAGTTCGCAATCCTGCGCCATCAGCGAACTACCACAATTAATAAGGTGAAGCAACAGCGAATGTTGGTCTTCCTTGCGCAGCAGGTGGAACTTCTCCGCAAAAAGCAGCCTCAATGCCTTGAATTCCTGCTCACCAACCCCTCCCAAATAAATCTGTACCAATTGGTGGTAAATGGCCGCCAATGGTTGCACCTCCACCAATTCGGGTGCGGCGGTCATGTCCAGCACGGCATCCAGCATTGGGATTTCGTACTTGACTTGGAGCAGTCGTTCCCTGGCCTTCATCTCCGCCGCATAGCGCAGCTTCGCAATGCAATAGTAGAGGTCGAGTTGCCCCATTGCCAAGGGCAGGGCGGGCGAGTTGGTGTTGTACTTGGGCGTGTCGGGGTTGAAATAAACCTCGTGGTGCAATTGCTCCAATAGCAGGTGGCCATCCTTGTCCTTCACGGGCTGCGCTTCCACCGCCACCACCAGCCGCTGCGCCTCCGCCCGGAAGTAGGCCCCCATGTTGCGCTGCCCCAAGGCCCTCACCAGCAGCAGCTGTTGCAAGTGGCCCCCCTCCGATTCCATCATCGTGCTAACGGCCAAGTACTGCTCCACCTGCCGAGCAAGCCCCGACATCAGGCTGTACAGCTTGGCCTCCGTGAGCGCCTCTTTGCCGAAGCAGCGGCGATAGGCGGCTTCCAATTCCGCTTTGCCCAATTCAAACCCCTTGTGGTGCTTACAGAGGTATTTGAAATAGGCCAGGTACTGCCCGCTGGCCTTGAAGAAGGGCGATTGGAGGAACTTCTCGAACTCCTTGTGTTCGCCCTCGTGGAGGGATTTTAGGAGGGTTGGGAGCTTCATCGGGGAGTTTTGCATTTTTTTTTTGAAAAAAGCGGCTTTGTTGAAACTTGTTTGAGTTCAACTAACAACAAAGGTATTTCTTTTTTAGTGGCTTGATTGTCAAGGGGTTGGGAAATTTATGTTTTGTTGGAAAATGAGGGGGAGGAATCAGGATATTGGGATTTTTGGGGAAGTTGGGGAGGGGGAGGGGCGTAGAATTGTGGGGTGAAGGAAATAATTCAAAATTTGTTTCACAGAACCTAATTCCTGTCAATTTTGGAAATATAGATTGATGCAGGATTTTATTGTAACATACTAAAGGAAACTTAGGTGCTTTCCTGAAATGCCTTTAAGAAAGTAGGGCGCAAATGCCGAAAGCGTTAGTGTAGGCGAAATTAGCCAACTCCCGAAAGGGTTGTTGCAAATACCAAAATATTTAACCAATGCCAGCAAATCCAATTCCTGTTGTTTGCAAGCCTATTCAAGATGAAATTGACCAAGCGAAAGCAGAGATAGCCTCGTTACAAAATGAACTAAAAACTGCATCAGGTCCTGAAAAATGGATGATTTTGCAAGAAATTGGAGGTCTACTTAGAAAAATTCAACGATTATCTAAAGAGTTAGTGAAATGTATCTTGCAAAATGGAGGAGCTTTACCCCCAAAGCCCTTCCAATGTTATCTTCAAGGTGTTTATAGGCTTGTAACAAATTTCCCACAAGCACCAGGGCCTTTTTCAGGTTCGTTGAATATTGGTCTTCTCTTTGATGAATTGCGGCAAAGTGTTTACATCACTAGCTTTCCTCAAATTGTTACTGAACCTTACACTGTAAATACGCCATTAGGCTCGAAAAAAAATAATACCTCAGTAAGTATGATAGGAGGTGGCTTTGGGAAGTTTGATAAGCAGACTGGTCATATTGAAATCCCTATTTCTTTGTATTTTGACCAAAGCGTAGATTTCCCATTTTTTGGCGAGGACTCAAAAATTCATATACCTTTCACAACAGGGAATGTGAAGTCACCCATTGCTAATATAACCGGTGAATCACTAAAACCTAATGGTCGAGTTCATTTAGTAGGAACTGGTAAATTTAAGGAAGGGGTGCTTGACGATTACGATTGCAACATTGAGCTTATTGGCGAAATCTCTCCTAAACTGATTCTATGACATTTGATTGTTCATACACGACACCAAATAGGTTTAATGTATAGGGGGTTGGGAGTTCCACATCCAACCCCTTACCCCAATGAGACATAGACGGACACTAGGAGCAATTGCGCTATCTAGTTGATTGATTTGCTCAAAACCTTTTAGTGCGAGTACAAATGCACATTTTAAGCAAATTAATTGGAATCCACTTAAAATGGTAGGGTAAAGAATATTTTATGGAATGATGCTACAGAACTAAAATAAAATTGAATTCCTGTTTACAATAGTCCGTGAGATTTTTAGTGACGAAATTGATCGATTTTGACAAAAAATCAACGAGTTGCGAAATTGAAAAATAATTATTTGACGGTGTTGGACAATATCTGAATCTCCTATACCCGCAAATAAACCCTTTTTGATAGAGCTTAATTTCGTAACTATCTGAAAATCAATGTTTCTTGATGTCCCAAAACTGCATGGGCTATTGTAATTAGAATTTAACAACGTTTTAATCAAAACAACATGGAATCAATTTTGACTTCAATTCTTGGCCCTTTACTTGGCTTTGTTTTTGGCTTTCTTGCAGAGCCAATTAAATTTTTCACGTCAAATTTTATAAAAAGAAAACAATTTCGGAATGGATTATACCGAGAAATTATCAATCTTTATTCAAAAATTCAAAATGAAACAAATTCGTTCAATCTAGAAGGGCACTATCTCCTGGACTATAGGAGGAATTTAGAAAATAATTGTACGGAATTTTATAAATTTGCTAAAACAGAGCCATTGCTTTATTATGGCTTGAAAGAAGCAACTATGATAGATGCTTTTTATAACAATTACTTTTTTTTGTTAAAAATTATTCCTACTGAAGAAGAATTGAGAATGGAAGAAAAAACAATTTCTGATATTAAAAGCCAAGTGTTGTCAACCAAAGATGAATCTGTATTAGATAATCTAAAAAGAGTATTGGATTCCGCTTATAATGGAAGAATGGAACAGAAGTTAATTGCGAAACGTGGTGGAGAGTTAATAATTAAAGGTTTTAAAGAAACAGTGATGAAAAATGATTTAATAAAAAATTGCATGACTAAAATTTCGAAAGAAATTAAATCAGATTTTATAGAGAAAGTACTTAAATGATTGGCGATGAAACAGATGTGAGGTTGGATTTTTGGTTGATTCTTAAGTATATCATTTTGGGGAATCTCTACAATGTCGTGCGTATATCATGTGAGGTTACGGTAATAGTCGAGGCCCAATTGCAAATGGACCTTTGTATCTTATTCTGTCACATACATCGTTTCAGTCAGCCCCATACGGACCTCACCCCCCAAAAAAAATCATAAAAGAATAACCCCAAAAAACTAAGCACCTAAAACTAAAGGGCGCCGCCGAAAACCCTCAACAGAGTAGGCATCACCAATTCAATTTATCACCAATGAAAACTCCCATTTTCAAATCAACCGCAATGTTGATGGCGTTTGCCATCATGCTGTTCCTCGCCGCTTGCGAAAAAACGGAGCATGAACTGCCGACGCCAGCCTCGAAAACGGCTTTTGACCAAAGCAGCCCTGATAAGCTTAATTCCAACACGGTTTCTGAGCGTGCCAGCCAAAACGCTGTCATGTTCCCGCCCAATGCCAATATGTTCGGCCAGTCGTATGCCGAGTGGAGCGAGGACTGGTGGCAGTGGATGTTTAGCGCCGAGGACTGCCCGTCCATACCCAATAGCGACCCGGATGGCAGTCTTGGGTACCAGAACCAATCGGGGCCAGTATTCTACCTGGCAGGCACATGGGGTGGCTCGGCGAGCCGCAGCATCACCATCCCACAAGGGAAGGCAGTTTTATTCCCACTAATCAACGGCCTATTCATCGGCAACTGCCCAGGCTACTACCCTGAGCCGGGCCAGACGCTGGAGGAATACTACCAGTCGTTCCTGGAGCCTTTCGTTGACATGGCCGATGGCCTGTCCGTCACCCTCGACGGGCAAACCTATACCGACCTAGAGGACTATCGTGCCGCCTCTTATTTGTTCAATATGACAGGTAATGCCGAGCTCGCCTGCTTCGACAGTTGCATCACTGGCGCCCCACAGGAAGTGGGCTCCGATGGCATCTGGGTAATGCTAAAGCCCCTATCGCCGGGCACGCACACGCTGACCTTTACGGG
>JADLHE010000372.1 GCA_020848965.1 Saprospiraceae bacterium | reverse complement strand
ATCAGGTTGGGGTAAAAAAAGACGGTCTCGTTCAGGTTCGTGCGCACTTTGACTTGGGAGAGGTCGGTGGCGGGTGCGGCTGGGGCTGGAGGTGGCCCAGTTTGTCCGCCATTTTGGATTACGATAGTATTACCCTGCGTTGTGTTATCCCTTTCAATTACAGGGGCTGCCTTTGCCTCCATCGGTGCAGATGCCGCTGCATCCATCATCATCATTTCTTCTTGTGGCTCTCCTTTCATCCTAGCTCTTGACATCACCACACCAGGTGCTCTTCCACCTAACCACCCATAATTATCGTACATGTACCAATTGAACCAATTCAAGCCCCGGTACTGCCGATAATCGCCTTCAATCCCCGTCAGATTTGGGCTTATCAACCAATTGCCCCCAATAGCTTGGAACGAGTTGCTCCCATAGCGGATATTCGACCAATTGCTTGGCCATACGTTCATCGCCCAGTTGTTCGCAGCAAAGGCATCCAAGGACGCATCATACATGCCTGCCACCATCTCGGCGGCCACCTTGTCGCCTTTTGGGCCTTTGATTTTTACCACCCATTCCTCCTGTTGGCCGGGCAGTAGCTTGTCTCGGAAAGTGCCGTACTCGATGGTCAGTTCCTTGTTGCTCCACGGTACATTGATGCTTCGCTGGTAATTATTGCTGCGGTTCTGGTGGGCGTAGGAGTAGCAATAATTAAGGCTGCCCCGGTATTCTTCTTTGATAGCTATCAGTTCGCTTTGTAAATCCTTGACATTCAACCATTTGCGCAACAGTGTGCTGTTCTCATGGTTGACCTCAAGTAGTACATGACGAAGTTTTTCCGTAGTTCCAAACCAGAGTTTAACAGACTCATTTGGTTCGACCGAATTGGCATTAGCACCATTTTGTTTGGTAATCTCATGAAATACTTCGGAAAGTTCAGGAAGCGATTTTTCATTTAAACTGTAACACCTCAAATACTTTTTCAACTCGATTTTCTCCCCAAACTTGTCCTGCGTAGCAAGGGTCAGCACGTACCATCCAGCATTGATTTTTACCTTCGGCAATGCCACCTCTTTGGACTTTTCCGTGTCCCAATTTTCATAGAAAATGCTGCGTTCCACGGGCCAATTCTGCTGCTCGTTCTCGTTGCCATAGGCAAAATGCGGGAAGGCTTTTTTGAACTCGGCCTCCGTCATCGTGTGGCGGTCGGGCTTCTCCCAGTAGCGAGTCAGGTAGCTTTGAGTAGGTGCTTTCAGCAATTCGAGTTTCAAACTGCCCTTGGCTGGCTCGAACTGGCCACTGAGGTTGGAGGTAGCGATTTCGAATTTGCGGAGCGAATCCAAGTTAAATCCTCCATCGTCTAAGGGGGAGCCATTTGCGGTAACATCTGCCCGAATGGAAATATAGCCAACACTGACGCTGGTTTCCCCGCTCTGCGTCTCGCCCGTGATGTCCGTCACGTCGGCATAGACCGTGTAGCTGAACTCCGGTTTTTGCTCCTTCGGAACGCTGCGGTCGGGCACGGCTGTGAACTTTATTTCGAACTTGCCCTCAGCGTCCGTCGTAGCCTCGCCATTGGCGATTTCCATCGTCTCGCCCCGCTGCGGGAAGTAGCGCCAGTACCACCAGGGCATCCAAGGGAAGCGCACCTCACGTACCACCCGGTAGCTGACCTTTGCACCGTCAATATTGTTGCCTGCGTAGGCGATGGCTTTGCCCGTCACGGCGACGGCTTCGTTCAGACGATAGCTGCCTTTCACGGGTTCAAAACTGACCTCGAACTTGGGCCGCTTGTATTCTTCTACCCTGAAAGCCTGCGATTGCCCACCGATGCTCGACTGGATTTGCATTTGACCCAACAAGCCGCCACGGGGTGCCGTAAACTGACCGCTGAATGTGCCGTACTCGTTGGTACGAAGCTGCAAGTCACTGACTTTCTGATAATTAGCATCAAGGAAGGTGACGGTGACTTGCTCGTTCTTTATGATTTTCGGCATCCGTTTCACATCGAAATTGAGCGCAATTCCCTTGAAAAAGACAGTCTGCCCGGGGCGGTAAATGGCCCGGTCGAGGAAGAACATCGTCTGGTCGTAGGGGCGGCGGTTGTCCCGATAATTATAGCGGTAGAATTGGTCACCTGTGTCCAGCGTGTCTTTTGCGGTGCAAAGGACGGCCTTGTATTGTGGCCTCCGCTCGTCGTTGTCGGGCAGGTTGACGATGCCATCTGCGCTGGATTCGAGCACACCGGCCTTCCTTTCCCAATTGTAGCGGCGGGCCGATTCGTCGTAGCGTTGGTAGTAGAGTTCTACTTTTACGCCCTTCAACGGTGCACCCGATTCCCGGTCAAAAATGACGAGGTTGCTCGCTCCAGCTTCGTCGTTGCGCTCCCAATAGGCGAGTTTTGAGACATTGGTAATGGCGTAGGAAACAGCGGTTTTCTCTGCTTTAAATGCTTGATTATCAGCCAATAAAATGGCGTATTTGCCATTCGGCAATGCGTCAACTTTTACTTCGGTGTTGTGCTGCCGCAAATCGCCGTCATCGGGCAAGTTGGAAGACCATATTTTTACCGAAGGCCAGGATTGTAGCAGTTGAAGCGTGCGCTCTTGTGCATTGGGTTCATATTGTACTTCTTCGATGGCCTTCACCCGTTTTTCGTCCAATCGGATGATTTTGAGCCAAGCGGACTTGGTGTTTTTATACTCAATTCTGGCCAAAAACGGCTGGCCCGGCAAGTTCACCTGTTCCACCTGCATGGAAAGGCTGGCGGATTCCAGTTCTTTCAGCAGCACCTCGCATTGCTTCGCTCCAAAGCTGCCAGCGTAGCTGCGGACGGCTTCAAAGCAAAGCATTTGCGCTTTTTTGAAATAATCTTTGCGCTCGTCCTTGTCTTCTGTACCAAAGGGCAGGACTTGGTATTCCGCACCTTTTTGCTGGTAATAACTGGCCATCTGGAAAATGACCTCCGCCACGGCAGGGGTTCCGTCGTATTGTTTTTTCAGGGCATCAAGGGCTACGAGATAGGCGGCATCCTTGGTGTCCAGCACGGCATTTTGATGTACAAAAGCAAGTCGTTTCAAATCCGCATCGAGCAGCGAGGGGCTTTTCAGGCGCTTCTCGGAAAGCCGGAAACGCAGCAAATCTTGCAGCAATAGCAGGGTCTGCAATTTTTGCGAAGCAGAATCCTTGGTCTCGATTTTCCAGTTCACAAAATCCGCCGCAGGCGCAAAGGCACGGGCGTCGTCAATGTAAAACTTGTAGGCTGGCTGCGTGACGTAGCTGCGCTCGTTCATGAAATAGTCAATGGCCCGGTGCGCCAGAAAGTCGAAGAGGGTAGGGCGGAGGCCCTCGTCGTTTTTACCCTCGGTCAGCAAGATTTTGAAGTCGCCGAGGTCGGTGGTTTTCAGGCGGGCGTCGGTGAGGCTTGCCCGGTAAAGTTCTGCCGATTTTTCGGTCAGTTGGGCAATGCTCCAAGTCTTGAAGTCTTCGGGTTTGAAGTCCACGGTCTCCGTGCGGTTCTGGAAGCGCCAAAGGTTCTGGTCGAGGTAGTTTGAGTACATCTCGGCGAGCATGGACTGGAGGATGGGCTTTACGGGGTAGTCTGCCTTGGCGGCCTCTTCGTTCAGGCGGTTGATGGCCATCGCCAAGCCTTCTTCTTCAAGCTGACTTTGGTATTTGCCCCTGTAAATCAAGGCTTTGACGGTTTGTGGGGCGTTGGCTTCCTTGCGGGCCACTTCGAGCAGCGCCTCGGTTTTTTCGAGGGCGGACTTGGGCAGGCCGTTTTGCTCCAAGGAGTCAATTTCTTTCCAAGCGGTGTCGTAATCAAAAATCATATCGGCAATTGTTGATGGGTTACTGTTGATGTCGCCGCAGCCTTCGGATGGCAAGGCTGGGTGTTCTAGTTGAAACAAATTGGGAAACTTGTTGTAGGCAACGGCTGCAAGCGCAAGGAAAAGGGCCAAGGCAAGCAAGAGTTTGTTTTTCGCAAAGATGGTTCGGTAATTCATACGGTTGTGGTTTAGGTAAACAGCGGAAAGGTAAGCAGATTTACGATTTTGGATTCCCGATTTAATATGACACAAGTCATTGTAAGTGAATGATTTGTGTCGGATTCTAAATCTGAGTTTTCATCGCAATTCAAAGATTTGCATTCCCGTCAATAATAAGTTCGTTCACTCAATTGGATAACGATGGACAGGATGCAAGCAGCTAATGGTTGGACATAAATTGGGTTATTCGTTAACGGCTGCTTAACAGTTATTGTTCAAGCCACTAGCTTGACTTGAATACTCATCCAGAATTTTCCCCACAGGAAGGCTGATTAAAGTAAAGGGAAAATTTAAGATTGCGACAAAATCAGACAGAATTATTAGCTTTGCACCACCAATCGAATAACTGCTGTTCACCTAACTTCCCACCAACCGATATTGAACGGCAGACCAAAACCATCTACTCCACACTGGTTTTATTAATTCCTGTAGAAAAGCTTGGTATTTAACTGCCATCGCTGTGGTCATCTATTGACCTCATATGTGTTGGTATTACAAAATTATCCTCCGATTTACGGGGGCAGTGTGTACATCATTTTAAATCCTTCTCATGACAATTTTTACAAACACTTTCCGAACCTCGGCGGTAATGCTGCTGGCATTGCTCGCATTCTCATTTACCCATCCTTTTGAAACGGAAAATCCAAGGCCCGACGATAATGGCGGCAACCCTTGGACGGTGCTCCAAAAACGGGATGGGGTCACTATTTCCTACGACATCCAAGATTGTTTGAAAGACAACCTACTGTTGACGATGAAAATCATGAATGATACGGACAAGGCCAAAAAGCTCCGTTTCGTGGTGGACATTGAACATACGGATGGCTCAAAAGAAACCTTCAACTTCATCAAGGCCATAGCGCCATACACCACCGAAAAAGCAGATTGTTCCGAGCAGTCCCGGCAGTCGGGCCTTGTTCGGATGCTCAAAAATGCCAGCGAGGAATCGAAAGTTAGCTTGCATTATTTGAATGAAAACGGTGTTGCAATCATTGATTAGTGCTTGAAATAAACAAGGCCACACCGGTCGTTCCGGTGTGGCCTGCATCTTCAAGGAAATCAATTTATTCTGGAATTATAATTTGCCTACCATCAACTGTCGGGCAACTGGGCGCTGACCCGGTATATTGACCCAAACAGTATAGTAGCCTTCTTGCACATCCCGTAAATCGAGTTGGTAGTATTTGCTGTAAATCTGCCCTACTTGGAATAGCTTCACTTGGTGGCCAAAGCTGTTGAACAAGGTAATGCTCACATCTTCTTTGCCAATAAAATCTTCCAAGTTCACCTTTGCAAAACTGTTTGCAGGGTTCGGGAAGATGGTCAGCTTATCAGGGCTTGCGTAATTGATGGTCACAATATCAGAGTATTCCGTGCGGCCATCCACTAGGTCGAGGCGGAGGCGGTAGTGGTTGCTGCCAGAAGCTGGCTCGAAGTCGTAGTCTTCATAAATCTCGGTTGAAGAACCACCCCTTGATTCTTGGATGGCAACCGGCTCGAAATCCACGCCATTGGTAGAGCGCTCAACCGTGTAGTTGATGACGTCCATACCACCGTTGTGCTTCCAGAGCATTTCGGCATGTTCTTCTTGTTTCACAACATCGAAGTCGAATTGCCCATAGCCCATCAATGCAGTGCTCACGGTAGCGTTTTGCACTTTTTCGCAAATCAAGTAGCCATTGGCATCCCAATACTTGGCTTTAACGCTGTAGGTTCCGCAGCCAAGGTTCACAGTTTGCGAAGCACCACAGTTGCCGTTGCAACTGAATACCACATTTCCCCAGCTATTGAAAATCTTCACGGAAGAGGATGGAGCACCGCTCAAACCCGTAATCGTGATTTTGCCCACACCACCACTGATGGCGATATTGCTGCAATTTGGTGTAGTTGAAGGTGGGTTGAAGCCGGGGCAGTTATTGGCATCGGCACAGCTTGGGCATGGGATTTCGATGACGAACTCATAAAGGTCTCCACCAAATCGGTCCTTCCATTGTCCGGTGGTTTTCTCCAAGACCACATAGTCGGCGTTGGTGCAGCTGTTTATGCTCAAGTTGTTTGGCTCGCCCGTTGCCCAATTGCTATAAGAAACGGAGGTTCCATCGGTCCACTTGAAGGCTCCTTCGGTTGCTGCATCTGTCAAGCCTAGCCACACTGTGCTCGACATGATTTTGCTGCGCACAAATTCATTCTCACCGGAGCTGTTGACGATGAGCAAATGGCCACCCATGCCCACTGCCACCGCCGCAGCTTGAGCCTGTGTCCAAGTGTTACTGTTGGTATTTGAGCAGTAGTACTTGTTGCCATTGTAGGTTCCCATCAAAATGAGGCCGTTCAAGTTGTCAGGAATCAAGGCGCAGTTCGGGCCAATTGGCGTACCAGCACAGCCGCAGCCGTCGGCAGACACTTTGTCGTTTTCCGTGTTGGCATTGCCATCGTTGCAGGCAGAACCCGGTGCCGCCGGGTAAGCAGGATTGCTTGGCTGGCAGTCGTTTTGGTTGCAAACACCGTCGCCGTCCGAGTCGCCACCCAGTGCAGCACATGGGTCAATCGGCGTACCAGCACAGCCGCAGCCATCGGCGGTCACTTTGTCGTTCTCCGTGTTGGCATTGCCGTCGTTGCAAGCCGAACCCGGAGTTGCCGGGTAAGCAGGATTGCTTGGCTGGCAGTCGTTTTGGTTGCAAACGCCATCGCCGTCACTGTCACCGCCGAGCGAAGCACATGGGTCAATTGGTGTGCCAGCACAGCCGCAGCCATCGGCAGTCACCACATCGTTCTCCGTGTTGGCATTGCCATCGTTGCAGGTTGTGCCCGGAGTTGCCGGGTAGTTGGCATCATCTGGTTGGCAATCATCATTGTCGCAAATACCATCATTGTCTAAGTCGTTGCATGAAACTTGGACATGCACTTTTAGCAGTTTCTCGCAAAGCTGCGCATAAGAAGTCGTGTAGTATTTTGCGCTTACATAATAGTATCCTGTAGGCAGGTTCTCCACGATTTTAGTTGCTCCGCAATCATTGAGGCAAGAGAAAATAGGCTGCCAGTTTGCGTCAAACACATTGAGCGAAGTGACTGGAGCGCCATCCAAACCGCTAACTGTTATTTTGCCATCGCCTGGTGTTATTGTCACGCTTGCTTCGCAATTGACAGGTGTGCAATTTGGGTCAACATCTATGAAAATGATGTTCGACTCAATGAACATCCCACAGCCAGCCCGGCGTACGCAGCGAAGGAAGCAGGTGCGCTCTGTGAGTGGGCCGGGGTCGAGCGACAGTGTATTGGCACCCGGTATCATTACCCAGTATGGGTCAAGGCCAGCGGCAATTTCAGTGGCCGTTGTGGATGGTGGCAAGCACTGTGGGTTGTTCGTGGCCTTCAGCCAAACGATTTCGAAGGCGCCTGTGCCACCTACTGGTGAATAACAGTTTTCGATGATAGGTGCAACACCGTTGCAAGCCACTCCCGAACCTGCACAGGTTGAACCAATACCAATATTGCCACCCATTGTGACATTATCGCAAGGAGTCACAACTGGCGTTCCGGTGCAGCCGCAACCATCTGCCGTTATCGCATCGTTCTCGGTGTTCGGGTCGTTGTCGTTGCATGGTGTGAATGGGGTAGCCGGGTATGCTGGGTTATTCGGTTGGCAATCGTTGTTGTTGCAGATGCCGTCGCCGTCCGAGTCGCCGCCGAGCGCAGCGCATGGGTCAACAGGAATGCCAGCGCAGCCGCAACCATTGGCGGTTACTGCATCGTTTGTGGTGTTCGGGTCGTTGTCGTTGCAAGGCGTGAAAGGCAGTGCAGGGAAAGCCGGGTTGTTGGGTTGGCAGTCGTTTTCGTTGCAAACATTGTCGCCGTCCGAGTCACGAACTTCGAGCGTAATGGACTTGGATTTAATGCAGCCATTTACGTTTACTGTTGCTGTGTAAACGCCCGCATTTATAAGTTTCACGCTGTTGGAAACCAGGATATCGGTGGTGTTGGCCGTGAAGCCGTTCGGGCCAACCCAAGTGGTCGGGTAGCCGTTTGGATTTACGCTCAGCACCACTTTGCTGCCGGGGCATTCCGAAACAGCGCAATCGGCCAAAGTTGCCCAAGCACCATCGTTGATGCGCTTTTCGCAATCAACATTATAGTTGTTTGCTGCGCAAGGGTCGTACACCTCGGAGCAGCCGAAAACCTTGATTTCATCAATATCCCATACGGCATAGCCGCTGGTGCCTTGACGGCAATAGCCGAGGATTTCGAAGTTGAATACTGTTTCACCCGTCACGGTGAAGTCGGGGTCGGTGCCGAAATCAATATTTTCCAAAGACCATCCTGCTTTTGTTGGGATGTCAATTTGTTTGTAAACCTCGTTGCCGTTTACGGTAACACGCACGCCATACTTGGCAGGTGGGTCGTTGTCGCCATAGCCTCCGCTCACCCACTGGTAGTCGGCAGGAGCCATTTCATAGAAAGCAAGCCTGGACAAAGTAGCTTTGTTGCCAGCCACAGGTTTGATGGTAATGGAGAATTTGTTTGCGTTGTTGTCATTGTTGGTGAACGAGCAAGCATCTGTGATGGCGTGGCACATACCATAGCCACTTGCGCCGTAATTACAGGAATGGTCGCCGAGGTTCGAGAAAATTGAGGCATTGACGGTGGCGAAGCCGGTTGGTGTTGTCACATTTGGCGTGAACTCGGCATAACTGGAGCCTGCACTGCAACTATTTAAGTTCCAATAGGCCAATTGTTTATCACAGCCAGCTGGGCCGCTTGAGTTGCAGCCGCCGGTATTGACACTGCAGTTTTGTGTGTAACTGTTGGTCGTGGTGTAGGTGCTGATGTAGTCGCCGTTTGTTTTGCGGAATACCCAATCTTGGTAGTAGGCGCAAGAATAGTAGGTCTTGGTTCCGCCAGCCAAGATTGTGTGCTGATAATATTCAACACCCCAGCTTTTCTTGTACACCTTCATGTCGGTGCAGCCGTTGTTTTTCATGTTAAGTGTAACGGTCGCTTTCAACGAAAAGGAAAGGAGCAGCATCGAGAAAATGAGCAAGAAACTCTTGGTCAAATTGCGACAAAAACGGGCGTTTTCGTCAGATACCGCAAGGGTAAGTGCGTACGGTGTTTGCATTCGTAAGTCTTGTTTGGTTAATAAAAAAATACTCATCAATGCCGTAGGGGACGGCCAAAAAGGGGGAGTTATCTTTAGTTCGTAAGAATTGTCGTCAACAGAAAGTACCACCGATTGCAACCGTTTTGGGTTGCCTTTAATTTCGAAAACAGGAAATTGCGTTTCAAGAATGCGTTGAAGCTAGTGTTGTAAAATGCCAACCATAGCAATTAGTCAGGCTAATTTAAATGTACTTGAGAAGGAGTATTAATGAAAGGAAGGAAGTGTAATAATGAGGATGCAAAGTTGTGGGCATTCGTTGAGCTGT
>JADLHE010000371.1 GCA_020848965.1 Saprospiraceae bacterium | reverse complement strand
GTACTTCCACGACTGCCATCTTCGTAATATCCGGCATCAGTGCCACAATTCCCACCTCGTACTTTTTTTGGTAGATGTTTGGCTTCGCTACGCTAAAATAAACGGGGACGTAGGCCAAAAATTCAATTAGGAGATAGAATTCTGCATTGTTTGTTTTGAGCGAAAAACTGCCATCAGCAATGGAGGTCGTACCAGTGAGCAGGGTGCTATCTTTTTTTGAAAAAAGACTGATGGTTGCAAATTCCAAGGGCTGCTTGGTGCCCCTATCTATAATGGTTCCGATGATTTCAATGGCATTTTCGCTGGATTTCGAAGCGGCGGGAGCAGCTGTTTGGGCTTGGGAGCCTAGGGCAAATACCATCGCCAAAACTAGCGAAGCCGCCCTGTTCAGGCTGGAAAAGTTAAAGCCCTTTTGGTTCATACAGTTTATAGCGAGAAGTTTTTTGAATGGGCAATGCCCATGAGGTAGAGTTTGCTGCAAAAACCGTACTAAGAATCCATCCGCAGCCAAATCACCCCCGCAGAAACGACGGTCAGCCCACCAATCACCGCCACCGACCACTCCATCCCCAGCCTATCGGCGATGATGCCTGTAAGTAATGCGCCGACGGCATAGCCCAAGTCCCGCCAGAGCCGAAAAACGCCAATGCTTTCCGCTCGTTGTTGCGGGTGCGTTAGGCCAGCGATGGCAGCGAGAAAGGTCGGATAGACCACCGCCGTACCCAGCCCAAGCAATGCGCTCAGGCCGATGAACTGCCAATTTTGCGAAGCAGGAATGAACCCAAGCAAAGCCACGCCTTGCAGCGCCATGCCCCAGGTCAGCATTTTTCTTTTATTGAAAATATCGGCCAACTTGCCCGTACCCAACTGCCCCAAGCCCCATACAGCAGGGTAAATGAAAACGATGATGCCCGTTTGCGCCAGCGAAAAATGCTTGGCCACCAATAGCATGGGCAATAGGCCCCAGACCATGCCGTCGTTCAGGTTGTTCACCAAGCCTGCCTGTGTGACTGCACCGAGGTTGGGGTTCTTCCACGTCGTTTCCCAGAACACATTTTTCAGCTTTGCAATGCTTGACTGTCCTGCCTCCGCAGCAACGTGATGGCGGGTGTCTTTTACCCAAATCCAAGTTACCAGCAGACCCACGATGGCCAGCCCAATGCCGATATAAAATGGGTAGGGCCGCAAACCGTAATGGCTTGCTATCCAACCCGTTGCGAAAGCCACGGCACCTACGGCGAGGTAGCCTGCTGCCTCGTTCAGGCCCATCGCCAGCCCTCGGTCCTTGTCTCCCACAAGGTCCATTTTCATCACCACCGTGCTCGACCAACACAGCCCTTGGTGGATGCCGAGCAGCACATTGGCGGCGATGACCCACTGCCAGTTTGGGGCATAAATCAACAGCAGCGGCACAGGCAATGATAGCGCCCAACCGAGCAGCAGCAGGTTTTTTCGCCCAAAACGGTTGGCGAGCGCCCCCGTGTAGTAGTTGGTGATGGCCTTGGTGATGCCAAAAACGATGATGAACGACAGGATGGCGGTCTTGGCAGCGATGCTGAATTCAGCTTGCGCCAGTTCCGGTAAAATGGTGCGCTCCAGCCCAATCATGCCGCCCACAAAGGCATTGATGACGACGAGCAGGGTGAACTGTTGCCAGTTTTCACGCAAGCCGAGTTTCACGGAGGACGGTAGGCGGCTGTCGGCTGTCGGTCGTTTCAGTTCCATGCTTCGTCGTTGCGCAGCTTGTGGTCGAGGTAGGTCTCCTCCAACCGCACAGCGTCGAAGCCGTTGGCCTTGAGCAAATGCACGGCCTCATCGGCGAAGGTGCAGAACGGGCCACGGCAGTAAGTGATGATGGTCAAGTGGCGGGGCAGTTCGCCAAGGCGCTGCGGCAATTCCTCGATGGGGATAGAAAGGGCGTTTTCGAGGTGGCCTGCCGCAAATTCAGCTGCGGGTCGCACGTCTAAAAGCTGTATCAAACTGGGTTCGGGGAGTGTTGTGAGGTGGTGGCTCTGCGGGCTGCCAGCCTCCTTGCGGTATTGTTGGAGCGTGACCTGCACGGCGGGTTCGGCCTCTATTGCCAAGTCCCGCAAGGCTTGCCAAGCGGTGTATGCCTTGCGCCCATTAATGCTGTAAAAAATGAAATTGCCCTCCCGCCGAGCCTTCACCAAACGGGCGTTTTTCAGCAATTGCAAATGCTGCGAGGCATTGGCGACCGTGATGGCCGTTTGAACGGCGATTTGCTCGACGGTCTTTTCGCCATTGGCGAGCAGGTCTAGGATTTCCAGTCGGTTGGCATTGCCAAAGGCTTTCGTCAGTCCGGCGATGGCGGTGTAGATGCTGTCTTTGAAGGCTCGTTTTTCCATGCTGCAAAGGTAATCGATTATTCAATAGATTTATTGAATAGGATTATAGGCCATTGTTTTTAGTTTTGCGAAAACTATCTGCATGAAAAAGCTGCTTTGTATTGCCGTTGCCACCCTGTTTGCGACCACATTTTTTGCCCAAAAGCAAGTCCAGCACGATGCCCAAACCTGGTTCGGCTACATGAACCAGACCCGCCTCACCGATAAATGGGGCCTTTGGCTCGACCTCCATTTGCGCACCAAAGAAGATTTTGTGAATGATTTTTCAGCCGGAATCATACGCCTCGGCCTCACCTACTACCTCAACGACGACGCCAAATTGACCGCAGGTTATTGCTTCGTCAATTTCTTCCCAGCCGATGCGCACCCCGATGTCTCGCAGCCAGAGCACCGACCTTGGCAGCAAATTCAGTGGCACACCAAATACCCAAAACTGCGGGTGATGCAGTACCTGCGCTTGGAAGAGCGATACCGACGCAAGCTCCTGAACGGCGAATTGACTGACGGTCATAGTTTTAATTACAGGCTGCGCTACAACTTCATGTTGATGTTCCCATTGGGCAAAAAGCCGTTTCAGCCAAAGTCGCTTTCTTTCCTTTTCAACGATGAACTCCATATCAACTTCGGTGAGGAAATCGTCTTCAACACTTTTGACCAAAACCGCTTTGTGGCCAGTTTCAACTACCATCTGACTGCCCACGACAACCTGCAATTGGGATATTTGAACGTGTACCAACAATTGGCATCGGGCAGTAAATACCGCAGCATTCATGCGGTTCGGTTGTTTTATGCACATGCGCTGGATTGGCGCAAAAAAGACGCTGCAAAACAGTAATGGCAATGACGCTTCCAAGCTTCAGCGAGGCGCTCCAGGTTTATCTGAAAATTGCCCTATACAGTTTCGGTGGCCCTGCCGGCCAAATCGCCGTCATGCACAAATACGTGGTGGAAGAGAAAAAATGGCTGGGTGAAAACCGTTTCCTCCATGCCCTCAATTACTGTATGCTCCTGCCGGGGCCGGAAGCGCAACAGCTCATCACCTATATCGGGTGGCTCCTGCATGGCCGACGGGGTGGGGTGGTGGCCGGGGCGCTGTTCGTGCTGCCCGGCTTTTTGTCCATCTTGATTTTGAGCATCGTCTATGCGCTTTGGAAAGATGTGGGGCTAGTGCAGGGCATCTTCTACGGCATCAAACCCGCCGTATTGGCCGTGGTGGTTGGGGCGGTCATCAAAATCGGGAAGCGGGCGCTGAAAAACGAGGTGATGGTTGGCATGGCGGTACTGGCCTTCATGGCTATTTTCTTTTTCAAAATCAGCTTTCCCATCATTGTATTGGCGGCTGGTTTGATTGGGTTTATCGGTGGAAAGGTGTGGGAGGAAAAGTTCCTCGTGGTGAAGGGACATGACGATAAGGCAGGTAGTGAAGAAGGCTTGATTGACCGACTCATTCGACCCGTAAAGCCCTCATTGTCAGGCAGTTTGAAGACAGCAGCTTTTTGGTTGGTGCTTTGGCTGTTTCCCGTGGTCGTGCTGCTTTTTGCCTTTGGCAAGGACAATATTTTTACCCAACAAAGCCTGTTTTTCAGCCAATCGGCGCTCGTCACTTTTGGCGGGGCCTACTCGGTGCTGGCCTATATTTCCCAAAAAGCCGTGGAGACCTACGGCTGGCTCCAACCCGGCGAAATGCTCGATGGCCTCGGCATGGCCGAAACAACGCCGGGGCCGCTCATTCAGGTCGTGCAGTTCGTGGGCTTCATGGGTGCGTTCCGCAATGCAGGCCCTCTCGACCCTGTGCTGGCGGGGGTACTGGCCTCGGTGCTGGTCACTTGGGTGACCTTCCTGCCGTCCTTTCTCTTCATCTTCACGGGAGCGCCGTACATCGAGCAGTTGCGTGGCAATAAATCACTGACCACGGCACTTTCGGGCATCACGGCAGCGGTGGTGGGGGTGATTTTGAACCTTGGTGTTTGGTTCAGTTTGCATACGTTGTTTCATCAAGTGAATGACCGCAAATGGGGTGCCTTTCAGTTCCCATTGCCTTCTTGGTCAAGTCTGGATATAGGCGCTTTGGTCATTTCAATCGCTGCGATGCTGTTTTATTTCACGCTTAAATGGGACATGCTGAAGACGATAGGCGCTTGCGTGCTGCTTGGCTTATTGTTCAAATTTTTTGGTTTTGCGTAGTTGAAACAAGGTTTGGCGACCTAGAATCCCATGATAATTCTGCCTTTGACCGTTAAAAAGCGCTACAAATGCTAGGTTTTAAGGATTTTGCATTTATCTTTGTCCTATCTCCCCGCCCAGTGGCTAACGTCTGAACTAAAAATTCCCCTCATCGTGGTTCCCCCTTCGTTTTAGCAACACAAGAAACACTGCAACACTATGTCCAAAATTCAATCCCTGACCTTATGGTGCGTGGCGCTCATTGCTTTTTTTTGTAGCAATTCGTCTTTTGCACAGGTCAGCTACACGGCAAACGACCAAGTCCAACCCTACACGCTCGGTTTCCATCCTGCCGCCAATATCGGCCAGTACACTGCTTTTTCCGAAGGACAACTTGCTGTGCTTGCAGCAGGTGGCATGGTCACAGCTACGCCCAGCGAAGCAGGGGGGCAAGTGCTGGGAGCGGGGGTGAAATCGCTGCGGCCTGGTATTTTCGAGAGCTACGCCGAAGTGGCGGGCTACGATGCCAGCCTGCCCATTTTCCAAAAATACGCCGAACTGGGCATGAGCGAGCACACAGTCATCGTCGGCTTCCCGTCGGCAGCGCACCAAGACCCAACGCAATATTGCCCGGGCATACAAAGCACCTTGTTCGCCAATATGTACAGCCCGATTTGGGATGGCGGGGCGAACGGTACTCCTTACAACGACTCCAATTATTACGCTGCCTACCTATACAAAACCGTCAGCCAATACAAGGACTATGTGCGCTTTTGGGAAATCTGGAACGAACCTGGCTTCGACTATACGGGCGGCCTCGGCTACCTAACGCCCGCTGCGCCCAACTCATGGTGGAACGTGAACCCCAACCCTTGTGACTATAAGCTACGTGCACCTATCTTCCACTATATCAGGCTGTTGCGCATCAGTTGGGACATCATCAAGACCCTCGACCCAGAGGCTTATGTGGTGGTTTCCGGCACGGGCTACCCCTCGTTTTTGGATGCCATACTCCGCAATACCGACAACCCCGTGGACGGCTCCGTGACCGCCGAATACCCCCAAAAGGGTGGTGCTTATTTCGATGTGATGGGCTACCACAGTTACCCACATTTCGACGGTGGGCTGCGGGAGTACAGCGACGTGACGCAGGACTGGATTTACTACCGCCACTCTGACGGGGCCGCCCAAGCATTGCTGCGCACCAAGGAAAACTACCAAACTGTGCTCGACAGTTATGGCTACAATGGCTCGACCTACCCTGAAAAACATTGGATTATCACCGAGGTAAACCTGCCCCGTAAAGAATATCCCGACCCCAGCGACCCCGGCGAGAACTTCATCGGTTCGGCCTTGGCTCAGCGCAATTTCATTATCAAAGCGATGGTGACTTGCATGAGCAATGGCATTGAACAAATGCAAGTCTATAAACTGGCCGAGGACACCGAATTCGACAATTCCTATTCCGAGTTCGATTTGATGGGGCTTTACAAACGCCTCGATTACAACCACGGCTACTACCAAGAATTGAACGAAGTGGGCATTGCCCATAAATCGGCGTCGGACGTGCTGTTCGGCAAAACCTTCGACCCGGTGCGCACGGCGCAATTGCAGTTGCCGGGCAATATTGGCGGTGGAGCTTTTAAGGACTCATTTGGCAATTTCACCTACGTGCTTTGGGCGAAAACGCAGACGGATATGAGTGAGACGGCCAGCGCAACTTATTCATTTCCAATGGGTTTGGGTGTTGCCAACCTGCTGAAATGCGAATGGGACGCCAGCATTTCACATGATGCCGTTTCGGTGCCTTCGGCAAATATCGCACTGACCGCCACCCCTGTTTTTCTCACGCAGCGGGTGTTCACGATGAACGCCAATACCGGCTGCGTGCCTTTCAATTTGCAGCTTGCTGCGCAAATTCAAGGTGCAAACACATGGGCTTGGACAGTGCTGACCCCCAACGGCGTACCTGTTAATTTCAATACCCAGAACCCAAGCATGACGCTCACCATCCCCGGCAATTACAGCGTAAGCCTGCAGGCCAAAAATGCTGGGGGGCAAATCGTTGCACAGCAAACACAGTCCTTGTTTGTTGCTGAAACCCCTGCACCAGCCTTCAGTTTTCAGCAGTCGGGGCCGATGGTTTTCTTCAACAACCTAACAACCTATGGCAGCGGTGATTTTACTTGGCAATTCGGCGATGGCGAAACAAGCTCTATGTCGGAGCCAGCACATGTCTATTTACAGTCTGGAAACTACAATGTGACCTTAACCGCTGAGAATCAATGCGGTACAGCAAGCGTGACCCAAAGCTTGAGCCTAGTTTCACCCACAAGCTCCCAGCTTGAATTCAGTGCCAACGACAGTATCCCGACCTTTACGGGAAAGTTCCGGCCAAGTACTACATGGGACTATATCCCCAACTGGACAAGCGAAGACCAAGCTACCATTGCCGCAGGCAACCCGATAGAAGGCGTTGGAGGAGCAGGGGTGAAATC
>JADLHE010000370.1 GCA_020848965.1 Saprospiraceae bacterium | reverse complement strand
GGTATTTACACCTATCAATAGGTGCAAATACCTATTAAAATTGCAGTTGCTACCTATTGTATAATTTAGGTTTTTTTACGGTGGTTTGGTGCTTAGATAATCCTCAATTTTGTAAAATAATTTCTACATCTCCAAGAACCATTTTCTTCTCTGTTTGGTCAACGCAAAAACTACTTATTTAAAATTAGCTCGTTTGTCTCGCCCTATTTGATTGGAATCATTCGATTTCTA
The DNA here is from genome assembly GCA_020848965.1 of Saprospiraceae bacterium. Lineage (GTDB taxonomy): Bacteria > Bacteroidota > Bacteroidia > Chitinophagales > Saprospiraceae > UBA6168. Next base: position 16,088 of record JADLHE010000370.1, on the reverse strand, counting down.
AAATAAATTATTTTGTAGGATTGATTACTGTATAGGAATTCCAGAACAAACCACTCGACCTTACTGGGACAAGCTAACACGCATTATGAAACACGACATTTAGTATGCTCTGAAGGCACCCCTATGCTTTCTTTTGTTCACAACAATGATGAGTCTGAAAATCAAACCAATGAAAGATTTTATACACAAAGAAGACTTTGAAAACGATAAAAACAAGATATTGATAGGTTTTGTACTCGTTCTCTTGGCTTTCCTACTGATTATTGTCAAATTCAAATTGTTTGGCACCGAAGAGAAACAGGTCAATCATCAAGCAACGACGATTGAGCTGTTCGCTACTTGGTATCAAGCCCATTGTGTTCATCATGATAGCATTGTCAGCATCAAAAACTGAAACCGCAACCCCTGGGGATATTCAAATTTTGCCATTCATTGCTGGCATTATAGATAGTCGCATTTAAAATTAAAGGACGGTAAAGTGCGAACCAGCAGCCCCTCCTCTCGAAAAGAACTGCTATTAATTTCAATTGCGTTCATCCGTAAAAACAAGCTTAGGCTAGGGGTGCAGTTTACTATATTGACGTTTTTTAGATGATTCCATAATGATCCGGGGCATAGGTCCGGCTGAAGGGATAGCGCTAGGAAAGCTCGGTGTGTCTTTCCGGCGCTATCTGTTTTTATTCCTCCCTTCATGCTTGCCGTTTTCGCTTTGTACGAATTACTTACCTTTGGCAAATTTCATTGCCAATATTGAATTTTTTCAATGAACATCTCCGAACTTTCCCTCCGCCGCCCCGTCCTTGCTTTCGTCATGAGCATTCTCATCGTGCTTTTTGGCATCCTTGGTTTCCAGTTTTTGGGGGTGCGGGACTTCCCGGCCATTGACCCGCCCACCGTCAGCGTGCGCACCAACTATGCTGGGGCCAATGCCGACATCATCGAGAGCCAAATCACCGAGCCACTCGAAAAGGCACTGAACAGCATCGCCGGGGTGAAGAGCATCACCTCTGGCAGCAGCCAAGGCGTGAGCAATATCACGGTAGAGTTCGAACTGGGCATCGGCCTGGAGGACGCTGCCAACGATGTGCGGGACAAAGTGGCCGGGGCGCAGCGAAACCTCCCCCCCGACCTCGACGGGCCGCCCGTGGTGAGCAAGTCGGATGCCAGCGCAGGCCCCATCCTCTCCATGACCGTGGAAAGCGACATCCGAAACCAGTTGCAGCTCACCGAGTTCGCCACCAACACCCTCGTCGAGCGGCTGGAGACCATCCCCGGCGTGAGCAGCGTGAACATTTGGGGCGAAAAACGCTACGCCATGCGCATCTGGATGAACCCCACCAAGATGAGCGCTTACGGCCTCACCCCCATGGACGTTCGCAACGCCCTCGCCCGTGAAAACGTAGAATTGCCTAGCGGCAAAATCGCAGGGAACGCCACCGAACTGACCGTGCGCACTTTTGGCAGGCTGAACACGGAGGAGGATTTCGCCAATTTAATCGTAAGAAATACCGCCGCAGGCGACATCCGGCTGAGGGACATCGGCAGCGCCGTGCTCGGCCCCGAAAACGAGGAAACCGTGCTGAAAAAAAGCATGGTTCCCATGATTGCTATCGCCATCACGCCGCAGCCGGGCAGCAACTATGTGGAGATTTCCGATGAGTTTTACAAAAGGGTGGACCAACTCCGCAGTGAGGTGCCCCAAGACATCAAGCTCAACATCGCCTACGATTCCGTGAAGTTCATCAAGCAGTCCATCTCGGAAGTAGAGGAGACCCTGCTCATTTCCATCTGCTTGGTCGTGCTCGTGATTTTCTTTTTCTTCCGAAATGCACTGGTTGCCTTTCGCCCGCTCATTGACATCCCGGTGTCGCTGATTGGCGCATTTTTCATCATGTACATCAGCGGGTTCACCATCAACATCCTCACCTTGCTCGCCATCGTGCTGGCCACCGGCCTTGTGGTGGACGACGGCATTGTCGTAACAGAGAATATTTTCAAAAAAATGGAGCAGGGCATGAACAAATGGCAAGCCGCACGGGAGGGGTCGAAGGAGATTTATTTTGCCGTCATTGCGACGAGCATAACGCTGGCAGTCATCTTCCTCCCTATCATCTTCCTGCAAGGTTTCGTTGGGCGCTTGTTCCGGGAGTTCGGGATGGTAGTGGCAGGTGCCGTGCTCATCTCCGCCTTCGTCTCACTGACGCTTACGCCCGTTTTGAACGTAAAAATGAGCGGCAAGCACCACGGCTGGCTCTGGCGGGTGACCGAACCATTTTTTGCGGGCATGGAAACCGGCTACCAATGGCTACTGAAAGGCTTCATGCGCATCCGTTGGATGGCCGTGCCCATCGTGCTTGCATGTTTTGTCGTCATTTGGAAAATTGGCGGCGGCCTGAAATCAGAGCTGGCACCCATGGAAGACCGCAGCCAGTTCCGCCTACAGATGAGCACGCCGGAAGGCACCAGCTTCGATGCCATGGACAAGTACATTGACCGGATGTCGCAGTTCATGCTCGACTCCGTGCCTGAGCAAACAGTGGTCATGAGCGTAACAGCGCCCGGCTTTTTCGGTTCTGGCTCTGTCAACCAAGGCTTCGTTCGGGTGGTGCTAAACGAGCCCAGCGAGCGCACCCGCAGCCAGCAGGACGTGGTGGACATGGTGGGCAAAAACCTTGGAAAATTCAGCGAGGGCAAGGCTTTCCCCATCCAGGAACAGACCATCACCGCCAACCGCCGGGGCGGCCTGCCCGTGCAGTTCGTGATTCAGAACAACAATTTTGAAAAGCTGAAAGACATTCTGCCCAAGTTTGTGGAGCAGGCCAACCAAAGCCCCGTTTTCCAGGGCGTTGACCCCGACCTGAAGTTCAACAAACCAGAGCTTCACATCGAAATCAACCGATTGAAGGCGACGCAGATGGGCGTCAGCGTGGCCGATGTGAGTGAGACGCTGCAATTGGCGCTCTCCAACCGCCGCCTCGGGTACTTTATCAAAGAGGGCAAACAGTACCAGGTCATTGGGCAAGTGGCCCGAAGCGACCGTGACGACCCCACCGATTTGAAGAATATTTTCGTGCGGAACAACCAGGGTCAGCCCATCCCGCTTGACAACCTCGTGAGCATCAACGAGGAGACGTCGCCCCCGGTGATTTACCACTTCGACCGCTACAAGAGCGCCACCATCAGTGCAGGCCTTGCCCCCGGCCAGTCGCTCGGCGAAGGCATCGCCGAAATGCAGCGCATCGCCGATGGGCTGCTCACCGATGGCACTTGGAGCACGTCATTGGCAGGCAGTAGCCGGGAATTCGCTGAGAGCCAAGGCAATACCAGCTTTGCTTTCATCCTTGCCCTTGTGCTGATTTTCTTGGTGCTTGCTGCGCAATTCGAGAGCTTCGTTGACCCCTTGGTTATCATGCTCACCGTGCCGCTGGCCCTCGCCGGGGCCGTGCTCTCACTCTGGTTTTTTGACCAAACGCTCAATATTTTCTCACAAATCGGCATGATTATGCTCATCGGCCTCGTGACCAAGAACGGCATCCTCATCGTCGAGTTTGCCAACCAAAAGCGAAAGGCGGGCCTAGACAAATGGCAGGCCGTCACAGAAGCTGCCACCGCCCGTATGCGTCCCATCATCATGACCAGTTTGGCGATGGCACTGGGTGCTCTGCCCATCGCCCTCAGTTTGGGTGCTGCCGCAACGAGCCGCATCCCGCTCGGCATCGTCATCGTGGGCGGCATCCTGTTCTCGCTGCTGCTGACGCTGTTCGTTATTCCGGCGATGTATTCGTTCCTGTCAAGGAAGCGGGGGAAGGGGTATGAGGAGATGATTGAAGAAGGCGTGGTGGCTGCCGACGTTTAATTCGCAAACACCATCTCCTTCATCCCAACCACCTGCCCATCCACGACCAAGCTGTAGGCATAAACACCTGTCACATTGTACCCGTGCTCATACAGCACCTCGTTCATGCCTGTCTGCAATTTAACAGGCTGCTGCCATAGCTTTTTGCCCTGCATGTCCATCACGGTCAGGTACGCCGATTCGTAGCGGAATTCCTTGTTTACGATGAAAGAAATGGTAGTCGCCTCATCGAACGGGTTAGGGCGATTTTGCAGCAATTCGATAGCGGGCAACGGCTCGGCGATGGTTTCGCCCGTGGAATTTACCGTTGCGGGGTTTACCTCCCTTGAAAAAAGGCTTTCGATGCCATTGCCATCAACGCTTGCGATGCTTACATAAAAAGGCCCAATAGGTCGGGCAAAGGTGAAATGCGTTTCAGTGGTGGTAAAAAGACTGTCGAAATCATTGGAAGTGGAGCGGACAAACACCCTGTACAAGCCGTAGTTGTTCGGGTCTGCAATGTCCACAAACACCAAATCATCGGTTTTTGTCGCCTCAAAATCGGGCGTGGCGGGGCCAATGGCCGCCAAAGCCGCCGCATTCCCATTGATGACCGCATTTCTGTACAAATAATTGAAATCCACAAAAAAGGAATCGAGCGCCGAGTCCCCATCTGTGTCCACCCCCAAGACGTCACCAGCCGTGTGCTGGCGGTCGTGGTAGTTCGGGTCTGCGACGTTGGCGTTGCCATGCTCGTTGGCGGAGGTGAAGCGCATGGCCGCAAAGCCCTGTTGCCGGAACGGTATATGGTCGCCGCCCCGTCCCGTGCGGTCTTCGGCGCTCATGATGGTCACCTGCATGGGCACGGCGGAGAGGGCGAGCGCCTCCTCCAGGTATTCCAGCTTGATGAAACGGGCCAGTTGTTTGTGTTTGGAATTGAAGTTTCCTTGGGAAAAAAGCCTTACCTGCGTGCTGTCAATCTGGTTGAACCCAGGGCAGGAAGGCGGCGAAGAAGTTTCCCCGCATATGATGCCACCGACCACGTCGTTGTTCAATACCGCTACGAGCGGAATGCCCTTTTCCTTGGCATATCTGGCAAAAGCATCGGCACCGTACAAGCCTTGCTCCTCGCCAATTGTGGCCATGAAAACGACTGTTCTATCAAGAGCGAAGCGGCTCAAAACCCTCGCCAGTTCTATGACCAGCGCCGTTCCGCTCCCATTGTCTTCCATACCATGCGCTTGGCAAGTAAGGTCGCAAAGGCCGGTGCAGCGGCTGTCCATGTGAGCTTCAATCAGAATTACGCCTTTGGCCGTGGTATCCACGCCGGGCAGCACGGCGAACACATTCCGGTGCTGTCCCATGCCGCAGATGTCCATGTCGAATTGGAGGTAGGAGGGCAGCAGTCGCCCTTCGTTGGCTGCGCCAATTTGCTGGAAGCGCTGATAAACCCAGCGCCGTGCGGCACCCATGCCCGTGGTGTTGGAGACCGTGTCGGCACCCGTGTTGCGGTTCTCGAAAGTGCTGAGTTTCAACAGGTAAGATTTCAGTGAATCCGTCGAGATGCCTGCTATGACGGCTGGCACGATGTCGTCCGGGTGGCTGATGGCGACCGTGGGCTGGTAGGCCGCTGGGTCGTAGTTGCCGAGCATTATTTGCTCCGCAATGGGGTTGGTGGATAGGATATTGGTTTGTGCGGTAGCCCAAATTGGAAACAAGGCAAGCAGCGCTGCGATGACATTCTTCATGATTAAACTGTTTTGGTCAGGACAAACCTAGTGAAAACCCTAGGATATTTATGTATTTATTCCAAGACTTGCATCCTCTCAAAAATTTTGAACATGAAAATCTCTAACACCTTCTTTTACCGTATTTCAGTCTTGTTTTCCCTTGCCATTTTGTTCCCGGCATTTGCCTTGGCCTGCTGCATGGGGGAACGCTATACCCTGACCGAACTGCTCAACACACCCAAAGATGGACTTGCCATTTTCATTTGCCGAGTGGACAGCACAGTTATGAGGCCAGATGATGGGTATTGCAGTTACGCAACCCTAAAGGAAGTTTTCAGGGGTGAGAACATTCAACAAAAGGTTCGTATTCTGACGGGTGGCAACACCTCAGCGGGGGGGCAGCGTTTACAGGAAGGAGAAGAGTTCCTGATTTTCAGCTCGTCGAGGGATGGTGGCTACACCTATTCTGGCTTTGTTTGCGATGCTTTTTCGAGGCAGATAAGTTATAAAGGACTAGCCCAAGACGAGCCAAGCTTGCAAATAGTCCGCAAATACTATGAGCTTCAAAAAGCTGAATATTCCGGCAAGGTGAGCTTTGAATGGGAGGGCAAGACCTTGGCGGAAGGCAGGTTCAAAAAAGGCAAGCCTAGTGGCGATTGGAAACATTATTCCCTTTATTATCGAAATGAAGGGCTAAAGCCGCTTCCATTGTGGAGCGAAGTAAGTTACGCCGCCGGCCTTTTGCATGGCACTTGCCGCTTTTACCAACGTTATTCCAAAGGGCAAAAAATAGCGCGGATTGAGACCTATGACAAAGGCAAATTGGTCAGTGGGGAGTATTACAGTGTAAGGGAAAACGAATATTATAAGTATGAGGATTTACTGAATTATCAAGGCTCCGATGGCAAATCCTATACTTACCGGAAATCATATTATGCCGGGGCCATGCCAAGGGAGGAGGTCACTTTTGTCAATACAGGCATACCTCGTGATATCGGAGTAATCATTTCAGAATACAATGAAGGTCCTTTTAAATCCTACCACGAGAACGGGCTTTTGAAAGAACAAGGTCAATATCACCTAGGCGCTAAAGTTGGAACATGGTTGCAGTATTCAAAAGAGGGGGCACTTTTGAAAGAGAAGCACTATTCAAGGCCGGATTCTACCATTGCAGCCTTCGTCGTTTTTCATCCTGAGGGCGGGGTGAAAGTGCTTGGCCAATTGCAGAATGGCAAGCCTGAAGGCCGATGGATTGGTTATCGGGAACAAGACGGGAACACATTTTATACCCGCATTTTCAAGAACGGCCTTTTGCACGGCAAATCCAAAACCTACCACTACAAGAAAAATACCTTGTGGAAAGAGGAGGATTATATAGCGGGCAAGCTGCATGGAGAGGAAAAACAGTATTTCGAGGATGGCACGACCCTCTCCAGCCTAACGCAATACCAAGACGGCAAAAAACATGGTGAACACAAAGAGTGGCACTCCCTTGGAAAACTACGTGTTTCCGCTTTTTACAAAGACAATGAATTGGACGGGGAATTCATCCGGTATTCAAAAGACGGCATTGCCACCGAGAAGGGCAATTACCAGAATGGCTACAAACAAGGCTTTTTTGAGGAAATTGAGATGGGGAAATACCTGCAAAAGGGCGAATATTATTACGGCCAAAGAGTAGGCACTTGGCAACATTTTTACCCGTCCGGTAAGCTTAGCGAGGAATACCAATACGAGGAAAAATCAGCGGTAGCGCCGGGGGAACGCCCACATATCATCAAATCCGTCTATTACAACGAGGATGGTTCTATAAAGCAAAGTTTCCCCAATAAAAAGAACTGATTACTTGAAAAACGGATTCAACTCCTCCCCAAAATACTTCATCGCATTCATCACGGGCAGTGGGATGCCGCCGCCGAGGGCGCAGAGCGAGCCTTTCTTCATAGTGTCCAACAAATCGCTAAACAGCTCATTATCAATCTTGTAGTCGCTGTGTTGTGCTTTTTGCAGCAGCTCTTTGCCTCGCACAGAACCGATGCGGCATGGGAAGCACTTCCCGCAGCTTTCATGGGCGGTGAAGGCAAAAAGATGCTCCAAATAAGCCACCATTGGGTAGTCCTCTGGTACGCTCACGATGCTGCCGTGGCCGAGCAGGAAGCTGTTTTGAGCGAAGCTCTCGAAGTCCATCGTCAGTTCGAAGATTTTGCTCACGGGCACGAGGCCGCCGAGCGGGCCTCCGATGTGCAGTGCTTTGGTTGGGCGGCTGAAGCCACCGCCCAATTCCTCGACGACCGTGGCGAGCGGAGTGCCCATATCCACTTCGTAAATGCCGGGGCGGTTGAAGGCGCGGTCCAAGGAAACGAGCTTGGTACCACTGCTGCGTTCCGTACCTATTTTGGCGAATGCCTCGCCGCCATTTTTCACGATGAAATGAAGGTTGGCCAAGGTTTCTACGTTGTTCACCACCGTGGGCTTGCCGAAGAGGCCGTAGTTGACGGGGTAGGGGGGGCGCACCCGAACTTCTGGCCGTTGGCCCTCGATGCTGGACAGCAGGGCTGTCTCTTCACCGCAGATATAGGCGCCACGGGCCTCAATGATTTTGAACTCAAACTCGAAGCCGCGGCCGAGGATGTCCTTGCCCGTCAGCCCGGCGTCGGCGAGGTCGGCGATGGCCTGTTTGATGACCTCGATGCTTTCCGGGTACTCGAAGCGGATGTACATGACGCCCCTACTGGCCCCGGTCACGTAGCCAGCGATGATAAGGCCGACTAGCACGGCAATCGGTTGATTTTCAAGTAGATAGAGGTCGGAATAGCTACCTGGGTCGCCCTCGTCGGCATTGCAGACGATGTATTTTTGGTCGCCCTCGGCCTTGCGGCAGCCGTCCAGTTTAATGGCAATAGGGAAGCCTGCCCCGCCCCGGCCCCGCAGCCCGGATGCCTTTATTTGCGCCAGTACCGCTTCGGGCGAGGTGGCGAACATGGCTGTCAAATCATTGCGCAGCGCCTCCAAACTGGCGAAGGGCCGGGTCAAAATGCCCGCCCCGATGGCCTTCACGTTATAGTCATCCATGCAGCCCACGCAGTCCGAATTATCGAAGGGGGGCAGGTTGCCGCCGGAATAGTTATGGCCGTTGAAATGAAAAGCGTTGTTCTCGTGGCAGCGGCCCAGGCAGGTCATTTCACCGATTTCTTCTTCCTTGAAATGCTGCCGCAATTGGTCTTTCAGCCCCTCCTGCGTGCCCGCCACGAGGCAGGCGCTACCGTTGCAGACATAGACTTTTTTGCTCTGGTTGGAAGGGCGGGTGAAGTCGTAAAACGTACTGGTTCCATAGACCGCTGCATCGCCCACGAGGTATTGTTCGGCCAGTTTTGCGGCCTCGTTTTTATCCAAAAAGCCCGAAGGCTCGGTGAGGTTGCCAATGGCCTCGAAGAGGTTGTCGGTGAGGCCCTTTCTGCCCGACAGGGCGGTAAGATTCTTTGACATGCGCTTTGACTTGGTTAGGTTGCGCCTTGCCGGATGACTTTAAAAATCAATCATATCGAACCCATCGAGCAAAACGTGAGGCCAAATTATGGATTTGTTTTGGGCAAGGAAGTTTCAAAGGAAAAAGATTTTCATTTACCATAAAACAAAGCAGCAACCATGATGAGCACGGTTGCTGCCTTTAGAGCGTGAGTGTGGTACTGATTCAGTAAGAAAATGCCTTCTTAGAAACCAAGTTTCAGTACGTGGTCACCGCCTGAAGAGGTCTGCGAGCAATCATATTCCCACCGTGCGAAGTCCACATCGGGTGAGCAGAAAATACTTCCACCTCCTGAACCGGCACCCTGAATGGTGGCATTGAGCGGGCAGTTTGCACCGTTTAACGAAGCCGTCACCGTGAGGGGGAAATCGAAATTCGTAATGGTGAAATTCGCCGAATTACCAACCGTAACGCTGACCGTCTGCGACTGGTTGTTTGCATCCGTCACCGTTACGTTCCAGGTGCCGTTGGTGTTATTGGAAACATCAACATAAAGATCCTGTGCGTTGGCACTAATAAACATACCTAGGGCGAAAAAAAGGGAACAAAACACTTTTTTTGTGCTGAAAAGCAGGGAATTGAATGATTTTAAAGCTTTCATGAAAAGAGTGTTTAAGTTAAAAAATAAAGTGAATATGACCTCATGCAACACGTGCAGGGAAGCGCTTCAGAACCGCCAGTGGTGCAGAAAATCCAAAGAGAGACAATCTTCCTTTAATTGCCATAAGGAGTTCAGAGAAGATTGTTTTAACCTAAATAGAGTTTATTAATTGTGCTAAAAGGGCAGGATTGCTAACCAATAAAACGGAAACACGCCTATCTTTAAAATTGTTGACTCTCATTTTGATTTATTTCACTTTTTTATGAATTATTCTTTACGCCGAATTCAATTTTATTCAACATTATTTTAAGTGCCTTCTTTCATAATATCATTTGCCCGCAAAGGTGAAGAGCATCAAATTTTCCATACCTTTAACCTACGGCTCAAAGACAAAAACCTTCGCTACATTTGTCGCAATAATCACTTGCCAATGAAAGCAATCCACTGGTTTTACCTCGGTGCGGGCATTGATGGCCTCGCCATGCTCATTGCCATTTACTTCGTCATTTCGGACAGCCTGAATAGCGCTCAGGGTACCAACAACCCTAGTATGTACAAGGTATTGCTCGCAATGGGCGCCCTCATCACAGCTGCTTTTTTACTGAAAGACAACGGTAAAATCGGCTTTGCCAACGCACTGCTCTGGATTCCGGGCATTCCGCTGGCGGGATACGGCCTGATGATTTTGGCCTTCATCATTTTCAAACCCGATATGCGCTGACCCATGCTGCAAATCAAAGAGAACAGCATCGTGCAAAACCGCTATGGCACGGACCGGGAGTGGGGCATTGCAGCATTGCTGGAAACATTTGACCCACTGGCCGGCGACCCGCTGGCCGAGCGGGTCGCCGCCATCCGGCAGTTGTTGCCGAAGGCAATGGAAATGTACGACGCCTTGAGCGACCTCGCTCGGCTCCGCCTTGATTTTTGGCGGCTTTTTGCTCCGCAACAACTTGACGAACAATGGTTTAAATATACAACGACCGTCTCCAATTCCTATACTTGGGAACTGACCGTGAATGCCGACGGCCTGTTTTACAAAGACTTGTCGGGGGAGTACAGCGGGCAGCCCGGTACTGTCCATGAGCAGATGCACTGCGATTTTTGGTTTTTCGGCCCGCTGATGCCGATGCCCGATTTGGAGATTCGAAAAAAGGTGCTGTCGCTGCTGCGCAATGCGTTCTTGGAAACGGACAGCCCCGTTGTCAAGGCACATTTTGAGCTGTTCGAGTATCCATCGCTGGAGATTGCACCCATGTGGCAGGAAGGCGACCACTACAGAACCGACTATGTCACGCTGCGCCGACACGGCATCGAACATGGTGCCACCACTTGGAGGGATGGCTTGCTTTACTGCGTTTTCATCGCTTTTGAACGCTTTTTGGCGCAGCCAGCCGATACCTTGGATGCTACCATCTTGACCCCGGCAATAAGGGAGGGCATCGAGCAGCACATCTTCCGGAGGTTCAAAGTGAAACCAGGATTTGATGGCCTTGCACCAACGCCCAACGCCAAGTCGAAGCAGCTTTTTATGGAGGCGAAGGGCAAGCCACAGCCCAGTCAGCAAGGCTACGAGGCAAGCCCCAAAGAGGAGGCTGTCTGGCACCTCGAACTCAATGACCGCCTTGCGCAGCAGCTACGGGAAACGGACAAGGAGGAGGTGCTGCGCCAATTGGCAGCGGAACTGCACGAGAACGGCGCTCCCGTGGCCGACCTGCTTTACGAAGTTGCCAAAACCGCATTGCCGCAGGCAAAAATGGCCTTGTCCAAATTGCTCATGGAAAACTACGACCCTGAACGGGGCGTGGAAGTCCACCTGACGCTGCTGGAATACGAAGCACAGGACAGCTATTGGCGGGACTATGTGTTCGGTGCCTTCAATCGGCAGCGGCACAACCCCGCCGTGCAGCGCTGGCTGGTGCAATGCATCCGTGGCGACAACGAGTTGCATTTCAAAAAAGCGGTGGACGTGCTCATGGGCTGGGGCCTTATGTTCGGCCACACGGAATTTGCCGACCGGGAAATGCTCCGTGCCCTCAATTGGGAAGACGCTTGCGCTGCCGACCCTGATTTTAACAAAGCCCTTGAAAAAGTAAAACGGCTGATGTCCGTCCACCGATAACCTTCCACTATTATGAAATACCTCCTCGGTCCCGAACTCCTTTGGCTGCTGTTCTACGGCATGGCCAAGCTCATCGCCAAGGCCAATATGCCACCTTCCAAACGGATGGATAGCTTCATTGAGTCCACTTGGTTTTGGGTGCCAGTGGTTTGCATCTTGCTAAGCTTTGTACTGTGGTGGTTGCCCGCCGTGGAGCGTCGCTGGCTCTTGCCACGGGCTTGGGTAGCGGGCATTTTGGGCGGGCATTTTGTGCTGGAAACTATAATGGCAGCGCACAGCACCCAAGGGCCGGGCATTGGAATGGGCTATCTAGTGGGGATGATATTGGTGTTTTGCCTGCTGGTGGCGGGTAGTGTGGTCGTTTTGATAAAATTTTAAAGATTAAGCTAAGCAACTCAATGTGATTCGAAATCAGCTGCAATCAATTGAAATTCAAGCAGTTGTTCAATCCGTAAATCGTAAATCCAAAATCGTAAATCCACTTATTGCTTCAGTGCTTTGATAAATTCTTTAGCCGAAGTGCCTACCTCCTGCGCTTTGATAAACGCACTGCCCACTACGCCGCCGTTCAAGTGCTGGCAAACAATCTCAAAGGAAGTACTGTCCGAAATGCCAAAACCCACCAATACCGGATTTTTCAAATTTAGCTTCGCAATGCGCTGAAAATAAGCCACTTGTGCCTCGCCAAAACCACTGGCACCGCCCGTTGTGCTGGCCGTGCTGACGGCATAAAGGAAGCCCCGGCTTGCGCCATCCAGCTCCCGGATTCGTTCGTCCGAGGTCTGCGGAGTGACGAGGAAGATGGGGCAGAGGTCGTATCGCTCGAAGAGCGCCACATAGTTTTTTTGATAAAATGCCAAGGGCAAATCGGGCAAAATCACGCCGTCCACTCCCACTTCGGCGCAGCGCTCACAAAACCGCTCCATGCCGAATTGCAGCACGGGGTTCAGGTAGCCCATCAGCACGATGGGCATTTCCGTCTCCAAACGGATACCCTCCAGTTGCCCGAACAATTTCTCCAATGACATCCCATTCTCCAATGCCGCATGGCTGCTGGCCTGGATAGTCGGCCCATCGGCCAATGGGTCGCTGAACGGGATTCCCACCTCCACGAGGTCGGCCCCGGCGGCGGCTAGGTCGAGGATGGTCTGGCGGGTGCCGTCGGGCGTGGGGTAGCCAGCGGTGAAGAAGATGGAAAGTATATTTTGCACTTTGCCGGATAGGCGTTTTTCTAAGCGATTCATTTACTGTGTTTTAAAATTATAGACGGATTAAGCCCGGTTCAAGGCTTGAAACCAACGTTAACTCCCTCTTAATGGCGGTTAAACAAATCTAAATTTTGTGACAAGCGACGAACAATTTGGCCATGTGCCACGATTTAACAATTGATAACCTTGATGAACAACCAATTCGAAACCCGATATTTTTAACAAATCAAATCAACGTTATGAAAAAACTGATGATTTTCGTTTTAGGGGCTTCCTTGCTTATGGCAAGTTGCAAGTCTTGGAACCGTACCCAGAAAGGTGCTGCCATCGGTACTGCCACGGGCGCTGCCGCTGGTGCCATCGTTGGCAAAGCTGCCGGCAACGCCAAGGTCGGAACCATCATTGGTGCCACAGTTGGCGGCGCCACAGGAGCCGTTATTGGTCGCAAAATGGACAAGCAGGCTGAAGAAATCAAGAAAAAAGTGCCCGATGCCAAAGTTGAGCGGGTAGAAGAGGGCATCGTTGTGGAGTTCAACAGCAAAGTGCTTTTTGGCTTCGACCGCGCTGACCTCACGCCTCAGGCCACTACCTCGCTCGACAAACTTGTCACGGTACTCACCGATTTTCCCGACACCGATATTGAAATACAAGGCCATACCGACGACAAAGGCTCTGATGAATACAACCAAGACCTTTCTGTAAAACGGGCCACCGCCGTTCGGACGTATTTGATTAAAAAGAACATTAAAAAGCAGCGAGTCGCCATTAATGGCTTTGGCGAACAGTTCCCGGATTATGACAATAGTACCGAGGAAGGCCGCTCGCAAAACCGCCGGGTGGAGTTCGTCATCACTGCCAACGAAAAAATGAAAGAAGAGGCTAAAAAAGAAGCATCCAATAAGTAAGTGCTTGATTTCGAGTGACTTATTTTATGTTCATCGCAATTTTTTACCATCAATAAATCCAATTTTTATGAAAAAATTCAAGTTCTTTTTTGCTGTATTGCTGCTTGCAGCAATTGCTCAAATTTCATTCGCTCAAGGTCTCGGCATCCGTGGCGGGGTGAATTTCCAGAACCTCAATGGCAAGGATGCCAACGGGGATAAATTGGAAAACGACCTCCTTATCGGCTACCATGCTGGTGTGACGGGCGAGTTTTCCATTGCGCCGGATTTTTACCTACAGCCCGGTCTTTTGTTTTCGACGAAGGGAGCCAAAACCAGTCAAGACATTTTTGGCCAAACGGCTGAAAGCTCCCTGCGGGTTGGTTACCTTGAGGTGCCCGTGCATTTCCTTTACAAACCATTGCTCGGCGAAGGCCATCTAATTCTGGGTTTTGGTCCTTATGTTGGCGTTGGGCTGACCGGCAAAGGCAAGCTTGATTACGCTGGCAACAGCCAAGAATTCGACGTTAAATTCGAAAATAAGATAAATGGCTCCACCAACGATGACTATGCCTATGTCCGCCGTTTCGATATGGGGGGCAACCTCTTCTTCGGCTATGAACTGGCCAATGGTCTTTACTTTCAGTTCAATACCCAGTTGGGACTAATCAATATTTCGCCGGAAGTGGAAGGGGCAACCAAAGACGAGACGAAAACCAATAACACAGGCTTTGGCCTCTCCGTGGGCTACCGCTTGGGTGAAAAAGGTTGATTCCAGACTTTTCAAAGAACCTTCAAAATGGCTGCATCTCAAGAAGATGTGGCCATTTTGCATTTAAATTATTCAGCATTCATCATTCTCGAAGTGTATGTCCCCAAATCCTTATCCCCCCTCCCCGACAGGCACAGCACCACCACGTCTTCTTTTTCAAACTTAATTTTTTCAAAAATTGCCAGCGCATGCGCCGATTCCAATGCCGGGATGATGCCCTCCAGCCTCGCCAATTGGAAAGCGGCCGCTAGTGCCTCGTCGTCCGTAATGGGCACGAAACTCGCCCGACCGCTCGCCGCCAACTGCGCATGGAGCGGCCCCACGCCAGGGTAGTCCAGCCCCGCCGAGATGCTGTACGGCTCGATGACCTGGCCATCCCCGTTTTGAATCAACATGCTCAGGCTGCCATGCAAAATGCCGGGTTTGCCGAGGGCGATGGTCGCCGCCGTCTCGCCCGTGTGTACGCCGTGGCCCGCTGCCTCCGAGCCGATGAGCCGCACCGATTTTTCTTCGATGAAATGGTAGAACGCTCCCGCCGCATTGCTGCCGCCGCCCACGCAGGCAATGACCGCTGTGGGGTTCGCAATGCCCTCTTTTTCAATTAGTTGCCACCGGATTTCCTCGCTGATGACCGACTGCAAACGGGCCACAAGGTCGGGGTACGGGTGCGGCCCCACCACCGAGCCAATAATGTAGTGGGTGTCCACGGGGTTGCAAATCCAGTCCCTGATAGCTTCGTTGGTGGCATCCTTGAGGGTCTGGTTGCCGCTCACGGCAGGCACGACCGTTGCGCCGAGCAACCGCATCCTTGCCACGTTGGGTGCCTGCCGCTCAATGTCCAAAGCGCCCATGTAAACGATGCACTCCAAGCCCATGAGTGCGCAGACGGTGGCCGTGGCCACGCCGTGCTGCCCCGCCCCCGTTTCGGCGATGATGCGCTTTTTCCCTAACCGTTGCGCCAGCAAAATCTGCCCGATGGTATTGTTGATTTTATGCGCCCCGGTATGACACAGGTCTTCTCGTTTGAGGTAAATCTTGGTGCCGTACCGTTCCGAGAGCCGCTTCGCAAAATAGAGCGGCGTTGCCCGGCCCGCCTAGTCCTTCAGCAGCGCCCGAAACTCTGTTTGGAACTCCGCCGACTCGATGATGTCGAGGTAGCAGCGGCGAAGCTCCTCCACGTTCGGGTGCAGCATTTCGGGGATGAATGCCCCGCCGAAGGGGCCGTAGAAGCCGTCGGGGTCGGGGGAAGTTAGATTTCCGAAGTCTCGAAGACTTCGGAAATCTGGTTCACTTGAATAGCTCATGCTTGAATGTTTTTATCAGTTCAAAATCCTTGAGACCGGGTTCGATTTCGAAGCGGGAGTTGATGTCGAATGCAGTGCAGTTGGCGGGACAGCTTTCCGAAAGTTT